>JBGVNA010000107.1:0-3137 GCA_045125175.1 Acutalibacteraceae bacterium | reverse complement strand
GAATCGGCATAACGGATTTTCTGCGCAAAAAAATCTGCAAAAGCTTTGTTATCAATCTGCCCGATGAGGATGACGAAATCAGGGCAGGGGATGTTATGGGCGATGTTGAGTCCTGCGATTGGTTTGATATTATTGCTCCCGTCAGCGGCACGGTTTTGCGTGTTAATGATGCGGTGCTTGAAAATCCGCAGATTCTTCTTGAAGAAAACGATTGGCTTGTTGAACTTGTAGATGTTGCCTATACTCAGCCTCTGATGAGTGAAAGCGAATATAACAAAACCGCCGTTCACAATCCGTGAATGGCGGTTAATCTTTCGTGTATCTGATTATTTCTGACGGTGTGCAGTCAAGAATTTTACAAAGGTCGTTGAGTGTTACCGTACTTATAGGTCTGTTGTGTTTCAAACGGTCAAGCAAACTGCGGCTGATATTGAAATCTTTGATAAGCTTGTATGTTGTCATCTCTTTGATTTTAAGCGTTTCATAGAATGGCTCGTAGGTTATCATTTTCATCACCAATTCAATTTTAAATTGTACTCTTAGTGTTGACAATTGTCGATAAAACGAGCATAATATAAAAGAGGTGAGAATGTGAAAAGAAAGTTTTTTCTCGCAGCATTAATAGTGTCGATTTCTATTGCTGTTTCAGCATTTGGTGTGATAGCAGGGTTTTATATGTTCGGTCTAACCGAGGCAGTTATCTGTTGCGGTAATCTCTTTCTGTTGGTTTTTCTTGTTAGTATGGTGTGGATTGCAGTTTTGAGTTCAAAAAAGCTGCTGAGGAAGCCGAAAAACAGACAAAGCTTCTTGAGAAAATCACAGAGAAGCTTAATAAAAACAATATAGAATAAAAAAAGCCCTTGCAATTTTATTTGCGTTGTGGTAAAATACATTGCATATTGTTAAACGCAATGATCGGGAGAGTAAGCATCTTTCAAACACTCAGAGAATGTCCGTCGGCGGCTGTAAGCGGGCTGTGTGAGAATTTGCCGAAGTTCACCCGTTAGCGGTAAAGCTGAAATAGCAGTAGGTTTTAACGGTTGCCCCCGTTACGGGCATCAAAGCGCACGGCATCTGCCGTGAACGCAGGGTGGTACCGCGGATTTATTCGTCCCTCGTCTTTTCAGACGGGGGATTTTTATTATGTAAATTATGAAAGGATTGATATAAAATGACCCAGAAATCCCTTGAATTAAAGCATCTTTTCGAGAAAAAGATTGCTGCTGCCGCTCAGACTTCCGATGTTGAGCAGCTCAGAATTGAATTCCTCGGCAAAAAGGGCTCTGTTGCCGCTCTTATGCAGGAGCTTCGCAATGTACCCAATGACCAGAAAAAAGAAGCAGGTCAGAAAATTAACGAAACAAAGCAGTTTATCGAAGGCGCAATTGCAGCAAAGCTTGAGGAACTTAAAGCTCTTGAAGAGCAGAAACTTATCGACAGCGCCGAGAGCTACGATGAATCCATGCCCACCGATGCTGACCTCGGCTCGTATCACCCCATCACTCTCACTGCCCGCAGAGTTGAAAATATTTTCCTGAGCATGGGCTTCAGCATTGAAGATTATTCGGAAATTACAGATGACTACAATTGCTTTGAGGCTCTCAATATTCCCAAGCATCATCCCGCAAGAGATATGCAGGACACCTATTATCTCAGCAGCGGCCAGCTTCTCAAAACACATACTTCAGCCGCTCAGAATACCATTCTCCGCAAATATGCAAAAAATCTTGAAAACGGTAATCCTATCAGAGCAATTTTTCCCGGCAGATGCTTCAGAAATGAAAAGATTGACGCCTGCCATGAAAATACTTTCTTTCAGATGGAAGGTATCATGGTTGATAAGGATATCTCAATTTCAAACCTTATTTATTTCATGAAAACCATGCTTTCAGAGGTGTTCCAGAAGGATATAACCGTCAGACTCCGCCCCGGTTTCTTCCCCTTCGTTGAGCCCGGCTTTGAGCTTGATATCCAGTGTACAATCTGTAAGGGTAAGGGCTGCCCCTCTTGCAAGGATTCGGGATGGCTTGAGCTTTGTCCCTGCGGCATGATTCATCCCAATGTTCTCACAGCAGCAGGTATTGACCCTGAAAAATATATCGGCTTTGCTTTCGGCCTCGGCATGACAAGACTTGCCATGATGACATACGGCGTTAAGGATATCCGTGTGTTCAACAGCGGCAGCCTGAAGTCACTTTCACAGTTTACCGAAAAATCCTTTACCAGACCTGAAGAAAGCAAGGAGGCATAAGCAATGTTTGTATCAATTAACTGGATTAAAGATTACGTTGACCTTGACGGCGTGGATATCAGAAAGCTTATTGAAAGCTTTACCCTTGCAACCGCTGAGGTTGAAGATATTATTGAAAAAGGCGCTGACATTGAGAATGTTGTAGTCGGCGAAATCCTTTCCGTTGAAAATCATCCCAACTCAAAGAAGCTCCATCTTCTTAAGGTAGATGCGGGCTCAAAGGTTTGCAATATCGTTTGCGGCGCACCCAATGTTGCAGTCGGTCAGAAGGTTGCTCTTGCTCTTGCAGGCGGCAGAGTTTGCGGCGGCGAAATCAAAATCGCAACCGTTGCAGGTTATGAGTCCGAGGGTATGTGCTGCTCGGAAAAAGAGCTTGGCATCAGCGATGACCATTCAGGAATAATGGAGCTTGATCCCTCGCTTGCAAACGGCACAAATATCAAGGATATCTTCCCCATTGACGACATCATTTTTGAGGTTGATAACAAATCACTTACAAACCGTCCTGACCTCTGGGGTCACTACGGTATTGCAAGAGAGCTTGCTGCTCTTGCAGGCAGAGAACTTAAGCCTCTTGAAATGGGCGATCTTTCATATGACGGTGACGAAAAAGTTGATGTTGAAATCGGCAGAGAAGACCTTGTATACAGATATTCCTGCATAAAGATGGATAACATCACAAAGAACAAGAGCCCGCTTGATATGCGTATCCGCCTTTATTACTGCGGCATGAGAGGCATTAATCTGCTTGCTGATGTAACAAACTACATCATGCTTGAAATCGGTCAGCCCACTCACGCATTCGCAGGCAATGCAATCGACAAGATTGTTGTTACAACTCCCCAGGAAAAGATTAAGTTCAAGACCCTTGACGGCGTTGAAAGAG
>JBGVNA010000106.1:0-2776 GCA_045125175.1 Acutalibacteraceae bacterium | reverse complement strand
ATAATAAAGCTGCAAAACCTCTTTCCCCGCAAAACCGCCGATATTTTTAACATCTGCCCAAACAGATATCTCATCGTTTTCACAGGCGCATCTTATATTTTCAACAGCAAACTTAGTGTAACCCATTCCGAAACCGAAAGGATAGATGACCTTGTCTTTGGCAAAGGTTTCAAAGCCTCTGTAGCCGACATAAATATCCTCGGTGTAGTTGCTGAACTTTCTGTCGCCGAAATCGGCACTGCCGGGGTAATCCTCATAGCTTTTTGCTATTGTATCCGCAAGCTTGCCGCTCGGAAAAGCATCTCCGCAAAGAACATCTGCAATGGCGTTACCGCTTTCCATACCCGTTTGCCAAACATAAAGGATAGCTGTGATTTTATCGCCGTATTCAGCAATTTCACCCATATCCATAATGCTGCCGCAGTTAAGCAAAACAACAACTTTGTTGAACGCTGAGGTTACCGAATCAAGCACCTGCTTCTCGGTATCAGTAAGATAGTAGCTTCCCTTTTCAAGCTTGTTTTCTCTGTCCTCACCTGCCGACCTGCCGATAACAACAATCGCTGTGTCAGACATTGCGGCGGCTGTTCGTGCCATTGAGAGGTCAACCGGCATTTCATCATAGCACATGGGCCAGTTACCCCAAAAGCCGTCATCGACGGGATTAAGCTTGCCCCAATTTTCATATGCTGTTGCAAGAAGTTCGTTATATTTAATTTTACCGTTGTTACGGATACCCTGCATAAGACTTACTTTGTAAGGAGCTTTAACGTCCCCGCCCGAGCCGTAGCCTACATAAAAATAATCGTTCTGCACTCTGCCGAAAACCGAAACCGCTCTGTCAGGTGATATGGGCAAAGTATTGTTTATGTTTTTGAGCATAACAATACCCTCTGTGCCCGCTTCACGGCAAAGCTCAATCATACGATTATCCGGCACAAAGCTTTTGCCAAGCTCTCCGCTTGAAGTTCCCTGCGAGGTGGTTGTTGTTACAAAATTAACAACCTTACCCACATACTTCATAACTTTCTTTTTCAAAACACTCACTGTATCACCTTCCGAATGGAAAATTATTACTTTTTTATTTTAACATACATTATATAATAAAATCAATCCCCGAAGCATATTACTTCGGGGATATGTAAATTAAAATATAAAAAGCGACTTGATTTTCGCAAAAACATCTTTAACGAGGCTGATAAAACATCTGATAATAACAGGCATCTTTGTGTTTTCAGGCATATCATCATCTGCCGTTGCACCGCTATAGGCTTCAAGCACGGTTATGCCGAAAGATTTCTCCGCAGATTCAAAAATATTCTTCGTTTCGGAATATGAAACCGTAATGTTTCCGCTCATAGCTTTGCTTGCCGAAACAGTAACATTGAGGCTTTCACCGGGAAGAAGAACTTTTTTGAATGAATAATCAGGGGCAATTGCGCTGTTATCGCACTCAATTGAATTGATAACAAGTTTCTTTTCTTTGGAAACATTCTTGATAACCATCGTGTAATCGTTTCTGCCATCCTCAAGGAGCAGGAAGTTGCTGTTTGTGTTAACAAAGCTCGTTGAGAGAGTTGATGTGGGCGATTCGCTCTGAATGAACTGCGGGAATTCATAGGATGAATAAGCATCTTTGATGTTATCGGTAAAAAGAAGAGTTTCAAGAAGCGCAAGCGATTTGGGGCACCACTCAGCCTGACCGTGAAAAAGATCCGTTATAACCCAAGTTCTGTGGGGCCAATAGCCTGCGGAAAGATCCATTGTTCTGTCGGGTGAAATGCTGTTTTTGCCGTTATCAACAGCCTGAATATAATCCTCGGGGAGTGTTTCGCCGTAGGGGGCGCAGATTGCGCCTGTTGAATATTTCGTGTCTACGATACAGTCTGAATATTCATTTGAAGGAGTAACAAGGTCAATACCGGTGCAAGCCTTGATTGAAACGGTTGAGCCATGTTCTGTTGCCTTTTCAAAGGTTTCTGTTATATTACCCATAAAACCTTTATGGAAATTGCGGACTGCCTTTATAACCTCGGCGTTTGCATCTTCATCAAGCAAAGCCGCTGCATGCGCCTCAAACTCATCAACAGGGACCATCTGCCAGAAGGCAATGCATCCCTTCATGGGAGGAAGAAGAATGTTTTTACCAATGTTGATTGCACCTGCGACCCAATCACCCTCAAGGAATGATACAAGCTCAGTGCTCTCTGAAAGCTTAAGCTCCATATGAAGAATATCTGAAAGAAGGTCAAGGATAACGGGAAAATTGAGAGTCACGCCGCCCTCGGAAAGCAAATCGGAAACAAAGGTTGAGCCGCCGAGAACCGGAGTGTCAAAAACCACCTTATCTGTCTGCTCAAGGTCAGCATACTTATAGAGATACTGACCGACAACAAGGCTGCCCTGGCTGATTGAATAAATGCTTACTTTATCTGCACCCGTAAGTTCAAGAACATCATCGATATATTCCTTGAATTCATCGGCTACAATATCATAGTCAACACGCCAGTCATACATGAAATTGAAAACATTTTCATCGCCTATTCGATCACCGATTGATTCCATATCAAGGAATTCCGAGCCTGTATAAGGAACATAATCAAGCATATCCTGCTCTTTAAAGGCTGCAAGCGAAGTGTTCTCTGCACAGCTGATAATCGGCTTTAAATCATAGGTTGATGTGCCGTCATCATTAACTCTGACAGCTTCAATAATTCTTTCAACAATCGCTGAAAGCTGAACTATGTAGCCCCCATCCTGCATCCATATTTCAAGC
>JBGVNA010000105.1:0-5149 GCA_045125175.1 Acutalibacteraceae bacterium | reverse complement strand
CAGGTGAATATTCCTGCAGTGAAAAAATCGAAGCAATGCAGGCTGAGGTTTCAAAGGCTCATGCAATGCTTCATGAGGGAACAGGTCTCGGCAACGATTTCCTTGGTTGGATTGACCTTCCCGTAAATTATGACAAAGATGAATTTGCGCAGATTAAAGAGTGTGCAGAGAAAATCAAGAAGGATTCGGATGCTCTTATTGTTCTCGGCATCGGCGGTTCATATCTCGGCGCAAGAGCCGCAATCGAATTCGTAAAGTCAAACAACTATAACCTTATCAAAAAGGATACTCCCGATATTTATTTCGGCGGTAACACCATCAGCTCTGCTTCTGTTGCGGAACTTAAGCAGCTTATTGACGGTAAGGACTTTTCGATAAACGTTATTTCAAAATCAGGCACAACAACCGAAACTGCAATTGCTTTCCGTATTTTCAAGAAGCTTGCTGAAGAGAAATACGGCAAGGAAGAGGCGGCAAAGAGAATATATGTAACTACCGATAAGTCAAGAGGTGCGCTTAAAGCTCTTGCAGACAGCGAAGGCTACAAAACATTTGTTGTTCCCGACGATGTCGGCGGCAGATATTCCGTTCTCACCGCTGTAGGTCTTCTTCCCATCGCAGTTGCGGGCATTGATATTGATGCTCTTATGCAGGGTGCGGCAGATGCAAGAGAAGCTTATTCAAAGGACGATGTTCTTGCAAACGATTGCTATAAATATGCAGCAATCAGAAACCTGCTTTACCGTGGCGGCAAATCAGTTGAAATGATGGCGGCTTATGAGCCTTCAATGACTATGTGGTGCGAATGGTTCAAGCAGCTTTACGGTGAAAGCGAAGGAAAAGAGAATAAGGGTATTTTTCCTGCTTCGGCGATTTTCTCAACAGATCTTCATTCGCTCGGTCAGTATATTCAGGAAGGCGAGCGAAAGCTGTTTGAAACCGTAATCTGGGTTAACGAACCAAAAACAGATGTTGAAATTGATTTTGACGATGTTAACGGTGACGGCCTCAATTTTGTTGCAGGCAAAACCGTTCATTATGTTAACAGCAAGGCTTTTGCGGGAACCGTTCTTGCTCATGCAGACGGAGATGTTCCCAATATTCTTATCGAAATTGATAAGCAGGATGAATATCATCTCGGTCAGATGATTTATTTCTTTGAAAAGGCTTGCGGTATTTCGGGTTATATTCTCGGGGTAAATCCCTTTGATCAGCCCGGCGTTGAAAGCTATAAGAAAAATATGTTCGCTCTTCTCGGCAAGCCCGGCTACGAGGCTCAGAGAGAGGAACTTGAAGCAAGACTCAAATAAACACACAGGAGGACTTCAAAATGGTAAAACTTATTATCGGTAACAAAGGCTCAGGTAAAACAAAGAGACTCATCGACCTCGTAAACGGTGCAGTTGAAAAGTCAAACGGCAACGTTGTTTGCATCGAGAAAGAAAGACTCTTAACTTATGATGTTAACTACAGAGCAAGACTTATCGAAACAGATCATTATAAAGTATCGGGCTATGATGCATTCTACGGCTTCCTCAGCGGCGTTGTTGCAGGCGACCATGACATAACAGATATTCTTGTTGACGCAACTCTTAAAATCGGCGGCAAGGATTATGAGGCACTTGCAAACTTCCTTGAGAAGGTTGCTGAGCTCAGCAAGATTGCTGAACAGGATATCACATTCACAGTCTCCTGCGATGAGAGCGAGCTCCCCGAAAAAATCTTTACATTCTGCGAAAAAATCTGAATTTAATTCAAAATTTTAGTTGACAAATCATGCTGTAACCTATATAATATTTTGTGCGTGATTTTTAGGTGACAAAGATGATATTGGATTTAGAGCCTATTTTTAATAACGAGGGGTTAGTGCGCGAATTCAGCTATGAGCTTGACCTTTCGGGCGAAGAGCTCAGCGGAGTCAAACCTTTCACAACTCCCGTAAAAGTCAGCGGCTCTGCGGGTAATTATACCGGCATTGTTGAGCTGCGCGCAAAAGCAGAATTCATTCTCGAAATGGATTGCGACCGTTGTGCAAAGGAGATAAGTGTTCCGCTACAGGTTGATATTTACCACACTCTCGTAACACATCTCAATGACGAAAAGAACGACGATCTTCTGCTCGTCAACGAGCTTCGTTTTGACCTTGATCCGCTCATAACCGAGGATATTTTCCTTGACCTCCCCGCGAAGTTTCTTTGCAGCGAGGATTGCAAGGGCATATGCTCAAAATGCGGCAAAGATCTTAACACAGGTTCATGCAGCTGCGAAAAAGAGGTTGACCCAAGGTTGGCAGCCCTAAAGCAGCTTTTGGATAATTAAAGAAAAAAACCTCACGGTTTAATAAAGCACAAAATTAAGGAGGTGCTTAAGGCATGGCAGTACCCAAGAGAAGAGTTTCTAAGGCAAGAAGAGACAAGAGACGCTCCAACGTATGGAAGATGAACGCTCCTCAGCTCGAGAAGTGCTCAAACTGCGGTGAGCTCAAGAGATCTCACAGACTTTGCCCCGAGTGCGGTTATTATAACGGCAAGCAGGTAGTTGTTAAGGAAGCATAAGTCAAAATAAAGCGGCAGAGGTAGTATTACCCCTGCCTTTTATTTTTATATCTCAAAAGATATATCTATGGCGTAATCTTGACGGCTGTATTTCCGATATCGAAGCTCAAAATGCTCGGCAATATACAAAGCAAAAAAGGAAGATTATCATGATAAAGAAAATGCTTGAAGAACTTAATATTCCGTCGCCTCTGTGCATAAACGGTAACAGGGTGAAAACTGCAGAGGAATGGGAAAAGGCAAGACCGCTCGTTCTTAGAACAATGCTTGAATGCGAATACGGATATATTCCTGAAGTGCCCGAAAAAGTCACTTTTAATATTACAGAAGACGATAAAATCAGATATTGTGCAGGCAAGGCTGTTTATATGGAGCTTAAAATAGTCTGCACGCTCAACGGTGAGAATTTCTCATTTCCGGTTACCTATGTTTATCCTAAAAACGGCGATAAATTCAAAACCTTTGTTCATATAAATTTCAGACCCGATGTGCCTGATAAATATATGCCTACAGAGGAAATAATTGATAACGGATTTGCATGTGCTTCTTTTTGCTATAAAGATGTCACGAGTGATGACAGCGATTTTTCAAACGGACTTGCCGGTGTGATTTATAAAAACTCTGAGCGCACGCTTTATTCACCGGGCAAAATTGCCATGTGGGCATGGGCTGCAATGCGTGTTATGGATTTTCTTCAGACCCGAGATGAGGTTGATAAAGATAATATTTGTGTTTGCGGTCATTCAAGGCTTGGAAAAACTGCGCTTCTTACGGCTGCAGTTGACGAACGATTTGCTGTTGTTCATTCAAACTGTTCGGGATGCAGCGGTGATTCTCTTAACAGAGGCAAAGCTGAGGGCAACGAATTTATCGGTGATATTATTGACCGCTTTGATTATTGGTTTTGCGAGAATTATAAAAAATTCTATGGCAAAGATAATGAAACTCCGTTTGAACAGCATTTTCTTTCGGCACTCATTGCGCCGAGAAGAATGCATATAGCCTCCGCAAAAGAAGATATATGGGCGGGTCCCAATCTTGAATTCCTTTTTTGTGCCGCATCGTCAGAGGTATATGAGCTTTACGGCAAAAAGGGCTTCGTTTATGAAAACGGTGATTTTCTGAAGGCAGGCAAATATCTTAACGAAGGGAATGTGGGCCTTTGCTACAGAGAAGGCAGGCACTATTTCTCCCGTGACGATTGGCACGGATTATTTGATTTTATGAACAAATAACAGAAAGGCAGGCGGATATGTTAAAGAAATTAAAGAGAATACGGCTTGTTAATATGCTTATGTTGACCCTTGCGGGAATTATAAACGCAGTGGGCATAACCATATTTTTATATCCTGTTAATTTATATGACAGCGAAATTTCAGGAACATCAATGTTGCTTTCGCAGCTCACGCCCGAAAAATTCACCCTTTCATTATTTCTTGTTATACTGAATGTTCCGCTTTTTCTCATAGGACTGAAAAAACAGGGAAAGCTGTTTATTCTCTATGCGGTTTATACGGTTGGAATTTATTCGCTGTTTGCTTATCTGATAACCGATGTTTTTCCGATTGACGTAAGCGTTGCATCGCCATTGGCAGGCACTGATTTGCTGCTTTGTGCAATTTTTGGCGGAGTTGTTTTTTCGGCATAGGCAGCGGCCTTGCAATCCGTTTTGGCGGCGCTATGGACGGCGTTGAGGTTATGGCAGTTATATTCTCGAAAAAACTTGGAATAACTGTTGGCACATTCGTGATGATTTACAACGTCATTCTTTATATTGTATGCGGAATAGTCATTCAAAGCTGGATTTTGCCGCTTTATTCAATTGTGACATACGCAGGTGCGCTGAAAACAATTGACTTTATGGTTGAAGGTTTTGACAGAGCAAAGGGTGCAATGATTATCACTTCAAAGCCTGATGAAATATGCGCAGTGTTGTCAGAAGAATTTGAGAGCGGAATGACCAAAATCAGCGCAAAATGCGGATATTCAGGCTCGGATTTAACGGTTATCTATTTTGTTGTTAACCGTTTTCAAGTTGCTAAAATGCAGGAAATAGTTCACGAAATTGACCGTGGAGCTTATATCACTATCAGCGAGGTTGCCGATGTTTTCGCAAACAATCAGGATAATTCATAAAAAGACGGCAGGTCATTGACCTGCCGTTTGCTTATTTGTTTTGCATTTTGTTCGATAAATTATAAACCCGATTATTCCGCCAATGGCACTGGGAATTGCAGACAAACAAAGGCTTAAGCCGATTTCAAATGTGCCGTAAATGAAAAAGGGAAGAAAAATGTGCGAAATAATCGCAAGGATAGCAACAGGGAAAACGAACAATGATTTTTTTGCCGCAAGAACAAGAGAAATAATCAGTGCAGTAAGCGGCATTATGCCGTAAATAACAATCAGCCCATAGCCCATTTCATCGCCTGCTGACAAATTCAGCCCCCAAATGAGAAAACCAACGAATTCGGCAATAAGAATTAATATTGATATATACCTGCTTTGTTTTTCATAAAGATTCCTCCTTATGCAAAGTATACGGCGAAATAGATGATGAGCATGTGTATGGGGTAGAATGCGTAGAAACCATA
>JBGVNA010000104.1:0-9417 GCA_045125175.1 Acutalibacteraceae bacterium | reverse complement strand
CAAATCCGTGCTTTTCGTAAAAACTACGGGCACGGGTATTCTTTTCAAATACCCAAAGCACCACGCTGTTGTATCCCGAATTTTTGATTTCGTTGAATATATGATTCATCATCATTGTGCCATAACCTTTACCCCAGTTATTACACAAACTATGAATGCAAATTAATTCTGCATTATCTGAAAATTCGGGATTTCTTGCTTTACTCCAAGCGGCAATACAATGAGGCTTTTCGTCAATTTCAAGAACTGATATTTCTGCATAACGAGATTTCAGGACGTTCTCGTACATTGACTCAGCTTTTGTTATGTCTGTGTATTTATTTAAATCATCAGCAGATATAATATCAGCAAATGCAGCCTTCCACGATTCTGTTTGAATATATGCAAGTGTTTTTTTGTCACCATTTCTGGCTTTTCGTATTTTAATATTCATCTTTAATCTCCCTGATAAACAACATTAATCTCATCTTCACTTGGTACTTCAAATATTGAAGCGAATTTTGCGGCGAGATTATCGTCAACATAATAAGCACTTGTTTCATTTGCAAGCACAGCGTTGTTTCTCTTATACAAACGGTATTTCCATACTTCATCGCTGATATTAATGTAATGTAGCTCGCATTCGGTATTACGGGATTTATAAAAATCTTTTGCAGACTCTCGTTCTGCTTTTGTCCAGAAGCCCCAGTCAAGAACAACATTTATATCTTTATCAATAAACTCCATTGATTTATTTAACAAATATTTCTCTGTTTTTTCCACATATTCATCGTGTTTATCGCCACAATGCTGACCGAAAAGAGCAAGCGTTATTTCATCAACCGAAAGCAGTACAGCATTCTTTTCTTTACATAGCTTTTGTGCGTATGTAGTTTTACCGCAGCAGATTTTGCCGCAGATTAAATAGACTTTTGCCATAAGCAACACCTTCTTACTTATTCATATCATCAACAAATTCGCTGTTTCTTGCCGTCAGCTCGACCCACGCAGGTCTGAATCCGCTTCTGATAGCATTGCGGACAGATCTGATATTCGACCAAGCGGCACAGTAAAACGGTACTTTACCAAGCTTCAATGTTTCAATAGCCAGCCTGCTTGTAATTGCAGATGCAATACCTTTTCTTCTGTATTCGGGCAGAACATCAACGCCAATCTGATACATTGTTTCGAAGTCTGCTGAACAGCCTGCAAGACCTATGAGTTTGCCGTTATCGAATGCACCGACAGCAAGTTTATCAAGATGCTTGCGACTTTTGCACAAAGCGTTGCCCCACTCGTCGGTGCAATACTGTTCAAATTCTTCGGGTTGTAAAACTCTTATTTCGTAATCGCAAGGCTGTTCTTTAAGTTCGTTGACATCGGGCAGAAAATATTCCGCCATAAAACAGACTTTATAACCAAACTGCGCCAATTTCTCGTTGAGTGCAATAACATTGGGTGCTTCAAAGCAATGCTCAACGGCATATTTGCCTATGTACCATTCAACGGTTTCCTTCATTCTTGGACTGACCTGAGCGACAATATTGTTTCCGTAAGATACTAAATCACACTCAAGCGGCAAGGGCACATACACCCTTGCTTTTTCATTCTTCTGTGATAAAACAACCTTGTTTTCAGACGAAAGAAAATCCTCTGCGTTGCAGTTGCAGTCATACGCGGATTGCTGTAATGCAATTTGTAATATTTCTTGATTTGTCATATTTACTCCTGATTATAATTTACAATACATCTCCTGTGCTTTGGGGCTAAAGCCGAGTTTTTCATAGAGTTTAATTGCACAGGGGTTATTCACAAGAACATCAAGGTTTATAAAGTTACAATCCCGTTCTTTTGCCCAATCTTTTGCAGCGTTCATTAAAGCTGTGCCGAAGCCTTTGCCACGATGGTTTTCGGTGACGATTATATCCATTATGTAGCAATACCTTCCGGGATGCATAAATTCAAAATTGGGTCTTGTTTTGGCTTGAAGCAGGATAAAACCGACAATCATACCATCGTTCTCATAAACAAGGATATCTGACTCTTCATTAGTAATTGTATTTTCAACAAACTCTGTGTTTTGGTCGCCCTCTTTGATAAAATCGGGAATCAGCTTTGCCATTTCTCTGAATTGCTCACGGTATAATTCAGCTATCGCAGATATATCGTTATTGGTTGCTTTTCTAACCATATTGAATTACCCCAACTCTTTCCTGAAACATATAACACGGTTTGCTTCTTCAAAACCCATTGCCATATGAAAATTAAAACTGTTTATGTTGTCAAGTTCACAATCGCTTGCAAATTCCGAACAACCTTTTTCTTTTGCCCATAATTCGCATTCGAGCAACAGTTCTTTGGCATAGCCTTTATGCTGATATTCGGCAATAACAAAAATTCCTTCGAGATAACCAACGGGAGATGAGTGTGTGCCCTCAACGTAATCGTGGCGAAGCTGACATTGAGAAAAACCAACGGGCATATCATTAACATATTTTATAAAGCAAACAGCATCATTGCTGTTAACAATCTCTGCAAAATCTGCTTCAAGATCCGAAACTGTGTGATTACTCCACATTTGTATTGCTAATTCTGCTAATATCCTGGTGTCATTTGGGGTTGCTATCTTAATCATAAACTTTTCTCCGTTGTTATATCTTCTTTATAAATCCGTAACTCTTTTTGAAATAGCCTTGTGATTCGTAAAATGCGTGTGCATCTTCTCTGGGCAAACCACTATTGAGAAGTATAACTTCAATGTTGTTATCTTTTGCCCATTGCTCTGCAGTTTTGAGCAATGCGGTGCCGATACCTTTTCTACGGTATTCCTTTGAAACTGCGAGAGCGATTATCTTCATACCTTCATTTTCAAGTTCAAACGCAAGATAATTGACACAACCTATGTAACCGACAACTTTATCACCGTCGCAGGCAACAAAAATCTGATAATTGCCCCGATTCATCATTTCGTTAATACGGTTATTCAGCTTTTCAAGTTTACAGTTATAGCCTAAATCGTTTTCAAGAATATCTCGTATTGCAGAAATATCCCTGCTTTCATATTTTCTGTAAATCATAATCAAGCCTCATATATCATTTCAATAACATTCAATTGGTCTTTTCTGTATTTTCGGTTTTCTTTAAATCCAACTGCTTTATAACATCTGATTGCTCTTTCGTTTTCTTCACGGACACGAAGGAGTATTTTGTTTGTGTGCATATATTGTAAATCTGTTTTGATTATTTGTTCAATCGCTGCTTTACCGATGCCATTGTTTCTGTAAAGCTCATCTGCTATGAAAACGCCTAAAACAGCGAAATCGTCGTTGGCATTCTTCTCTAACCAAATTGCACCGATATATTTTTCGTCTGCTTTTATATGATACCAACGCAGAATATCTGTATTTTCAGACGGATGAATTCTTGATTGATATTGCTTCAAGTTGGTTTCAAAAACATTTTCATATTTGCTATATTGCGACAAATTCTCATCGCAAACGGCTTCAAGCTCAAAAACAAGCTTATCTAAGCTGTTATCGGTTTTCATATCTGTACCTCATTAAAAAGAAGTTTTTCAATAGTAATGCGAGGGCGCCACCAAGCTCTTGCTTGTTCAAATTCAGGATACGGGGTATACCATTTCCAAGTAATATCAAATCCGCCGTCTTCCAATTGCAGTTTACCTAAAATATCCTTTTCAGCGGCTATCAGAGTTTTTATTTCAGGTGTGATAAATTCCAAATATGTGCCGAAGAAAAAGTCGGATGGCATTGGTACATATTCAACACCGTATTTTTCAATATCTTTGCATATGGAATTATCAATAGCTTTACACAACAAATCTTTGAAATGTTCTAAATCAATTATATCCTTAATGCTGTTTGATTTCAAAAGCTCATATGTAAGCAGAAAACATTTCAATGAATCTCCGCTTATTTCTTCGGTATTTTCAAGATACTCAAACCCCTCTTTTATGATTTCTTCATAAAGAGATATGCGATTACCGTAGCAAATCAAAAATGCCGATAACGATATTGACGGATTAAATCCGCTGATACCGTCGCCTTTTTTCTCCCACCAGATTGCATGGGGATAATCCCTGTTGCTGTCAATTGCAAATAACCATCGTTTTTTATCTTCATCAAAGGAATCGTGCGATTCAAAATATCTGACAATTCCTTTTACAATATCCAAGTCTTTGTTAAGTGCATTAACACGGCAAAGAGTAATTATAGCATCGTTTGTCGCAATGGGGCTTGAATTGGGATTGAAAAAATCCGGCTCAAGAGCATTGCCGAAACCGCCATCGGAATTTTGGAATTTCAAAAGCTCATCAACAACAGCTTGATTTGATTCGTTTTCAAAGAAATACTTGTAGATAGCTAATTCAAGGGGTCGTGCGTTTTGTGTAACAAAGTTAATTGCTGCGTTCTTATCCATAGTTTTCACTTCCGTATTACAAACTCAATCCCATTTCTTTCATTTTCTTTATCAATCTTTTTGAACGGAACAACAGATAATCGTGTCCCATTTCGCCCAAGAGAATATACCAATTCAGCTCGTTGCACAGAGCGTAAAGTTCGACCTTCAAATCGCAGTATTTTGATGTCGGATTTCTCTTTTTATATTCATCATAAAGCTTGAGCTTTTCGCCGAAACCGAGTGTCAAACAGAATATCTCATATTCGGGTTCAGCCCACAGCATATCAAACGGGTCAACCGCACCTGCAAGCTCGGATTTCCAAAAATCAATTATCAGATTCGGCATCCAGAAATCGCCGTGACAAAGGCAGGCGGTGTTGTTGGTAACGCTGAATATTTCATCGAAATTCTTGTTGATAAGCTCAACCGCTTCCATAATCTCGGGTTCAATCTCGTTTTTCTCAAACTTTGCTTTTGTAAAGGCATAAATACCAACGAAATAATCTTTGTAATACTCTGCCCAAGTGTCATAAACGGGGTTGTCGTATTTGCCGAATTTATCATTATGCACGCTTTGTGCATTCATAAGCGCATCTATAATGCTGTTTCTGAGCTTATTTCTTGAAGGAACAAAAGCGAGATATTTGCTCTTTCCGCTCATTCCTTTTATGTAATCCATACCGAGATAAACGGTGTCATTTTCACGGTAGATGAAATAGGTTTTCGGAACCTTATATGAAACCTTGGGAGAAAGAAAATCAAGCATATCCTTCTCTTTGCAAATCGCATCATAGAATTTGCTCGTTTTAACTGCAATTTCATAAGGTTTGGTTGTGATTTTTACAAGATAAACGCTTCCGCTTGCACCCTTGCCGACTGCACGGATTTTGCTGACCTTCGTGTTCATTTGCTTTTCAACAACCGATTTGATTAAATCTGTATTCATAAAAATTACCCTTTTATATCAAAATAAATCCCATCAGCAGACCGCCTGCAAATCCGGAAATATGCTCCCAAGCGGTTGCTTTGCCCATAAACATTCCGCCGACCGTGTAAATAGCCAGAACTATCAATGCAATTGTCGGTACGGGCGAAAAGAAAACCGTTCCGTTTTTGACAGCAAGCATAACAAATACTGCAATCAAACCGTAAATTCCCGTTGATGCACCTTCGCCCTCGTGGAGCTTATACACAAATGCCATATACAAGCCCGACACGAACGCAGAACCGATGAAGCAGAGTGCGGTTTTTAACGAGCCGAGCTGGGATTCAACGGCATATCCGACAATGAGTGTTGCGGTTATATTTGAAATGATGTGCCACGTTCCGATATGGAGAAGCGATGACGATACCAGTCGCCATATTTGTCCCTTTTTGATTTTCTTTTCGGACAGATGCAGAGCGTGATTTATGTAGCCTTTGTTGTGTCCCGACCAAAATTTTTCTTTAAGGGTTACTGTTTCTGTTTTGGGGATTAATATGAAATTATCGAGTATATAAATCACAAGAATTATTGCGCAAAAAGTTATTGTAAATATCGGCATAAGATTCTCCTTTATTATTTGCTTTCATACCACTTGATCAAATCAGCAAAATTACCCTTGAAGTGATATGAATGACCGTTCTTGTTAAGACCTGCATTTAAAAGTCCGAATTTCTCTAATATACCAATAGATTTTTGGTTGTTTACGTTGGCATAGGCTTCGATATATTCCAAATCATTTCGGATGTTTTTGAGTATAAACCCGTATAGTTTTCTGAAAACACCTTTGCCCTGATATTCGGGTCTGAACTGTATTTCTTCCATCATAAAGGTGTCAGCGTTGGTGTAGTATTGAAAAAAGCCGACAATGGTTTCGTTGTCCTTAATAAGAATTATCTGTCTTTCTTCTCTTTGCAAGCCGTCACTGACTGCATCAGAACACAAAACAAAATCTTCTTCACGGCTGTTTCCTGTTGGTGCAATCATTGTCATATTATCGGCAAGAATATCGAAAAACTGTCTTGCAACAGTTTGAAAATCGGATTTATCGAGATAACTGAATGAAATTGTGTTTTCAAATTTCATAAAAATAAACTCTGTTGTTTTATTGAATCTGTCGATAATTGTATCTCTGTATTTCTCAACAAAACCACACTTAATATAACATTTTATTGCACGTTCATTCCACGAGCGAACCTGCACCCAGATTTCTTTGTCCGGATATCTTCTTTTGCATTCAATTATGGTTTGATTTAATAAAGTTTCGCCCATACCCTGACCGCAAAACTGTGGAGCGACACCAATACCGATATACAAGTTTTCGCCTTTCAGAATTATACTTGTATATGCAACAAGAGTCACATCATTCCAAAAGCAAAGGTAATTATCTGCATTTTCAGTTTTAGTTATAGCTGCTTGTTCATTGAGAGCTGCTTCATAGGACAGATAATCGTAAACATCGTATGGCGGTTCGTATCGCCAACTGCAAATTTGCTTTGTAGCCTCAACGTTCATTGGTTTAATGTCGGTTATTTTCATTTCAATACATCTCTTTTGTTATTTTTTAGTTAACCATTCCACAGACTGCTTCAATCCGTCAATCGTTTTTGTTTCCAAAACCGCACGGCAATTATGTTCGTTTGCAAGATTAATATATTTTTCAATATCAATTTCACCCGTACCGAGTGCGAGGTGATTTTTTCTGCTTTTTGCATCGTGCAGGTGAATATGGTGCAGGCGGTCTTTGTGTTTCATAATGAATTCTTCGTCTGTTCCGCCAATGCCGTGATTATGTCCCACGTCAAAAGTTATAGCAAAAACTTTGCTCTTCAAAAGCAGTTCAATAGCTTCTTTCTGAAACTCCTCATAGCCGTCGCAGTTCTCGATACAAATTTTAATATCGGCATCTCCTATAGCGTTTTCACACATATTTCTGAAAGCAACAATACTTTTAAGATACTGCTCTTTGTATTCCGAGAAAAGATAAACCTTTCTGTCGGGCAGGGTGAAATAAACACCTCTTGCCATGTGCATATTAATCACTCTGATACCAAGCTGTTTTGCAATTTCAATAGTATCGGCAACAGTTTTTGTGTAAGCTTCTGCAACATAAGGATTGAAATCGCTGACATTCAGATTTTCGTCAAGGTGAATGGTATAGTAAATGCCGTATTTGTCAGCGATACTTTTGAAATAATCTACATCAATTTTATCAAGCTGATATTGTGGCATATTCATATTGAGTTCGATGAAATCAAGACCCAATTCCGCACACAGCTTCGCACATTCTTCGAGCGCACTTGTTTCGATTAATGTGGGCATACCGTAGTTTGTCAGTTTCATAATTCACCTCTGCCGGGCGTAATTTTTAAATTCCTTGTTAATCTTTCTATATGGAAAGTTTGCAATCTCTTTTAACGGATGCGATTTCATAAGATACTCGACAAACCGACAACCAAGATAATATCCGACGTCGGAATATCCGTTGTACGAACACCAATCTCCGAAAAAGTCCTGAACACTTTCCTTTGCATCAAGACGGCGGAGATATTCATTTTTGATTTCAGGTTCATTTTTACGGCACCAATCAAACCAACCATCTTTATCCTGATGATAAAAGTCATTATCACCGCAAAGAATATGCTCGCAAACCATAGCAACACCTTCCTGATAAAGCTGCTGTATGGCTTTTCTTCGTTTTGTAAAATCAGGGATATACAAATGACCGTTCATCTTATGCCACAGATGACCGATTTCGTGCAATATCAGAGCACGCATATTTGTTTCGTCGCCCCAATCCAGCTCGATTATTTTCTCAACTCCAAGAAGAACGGTGTTTTTGCCGCCAAGTGTAGTTGCCCAACCTGCACCGTTGCAAAGTCCGAGATAGAGAATTATGTTTATATCGGGTTCTGTATCGAAAAGTTTTGTGAGATTGGCGTTCAGAGTATCAACAACAACCTGAAAATTCCTGCTCACAAAATCAATTTTATCTGCATTTAATGCGGCTTCAAGAACTGGCAGAACGCTTTTGTTGAAATCATATTCTTTTGCATCATTTTCACATTTTGACGGCAATTCTTTTGATATTTCGCCTGCATATTTTCTCCATACAGTCATATCAAAGCTGCCTGAGAAAAGTGATTTTATTTTATTGCAAGTGTTGATAATTTTCATTTTATCACCTTATGTTTTTCAGGTACTCATCGGCATCTTCTCTTGATTTGAAAATAAAAATATTTCTGTTTTCTCCGTACTTATCGAGAAGCTCGTATATTTTGGGTAAAGCTGTCTTTGAAAACTCTTTGATAAAACTTTCAAATTTGGGGTCTAATTCTTTTTCTAACCACGGCAAGTCGTAACGACCTTTACCGATACGCTCAGTTGCTCCTTGTAAGCAAACTTCTGTCGGTAAATCAAAAAGAAAAACTGTATCGCACTCTTTGAGACGCATCTCAATTGTCCTGTTGTAATTGCCGTCAATTATCCATTCGGGTGTTGCAAATATTTCTGATATTCTTTGGTCAAATTCTTCTCTCGGAATATGAGTTTTGTCTGGCTTATGCCATACAGCATCAAGATAATATAACGGCAATCCCGTTAGTTTATTAAGTTTTTCTGCAAAGGTTGTTTTGCCTGAACCGGGACAACCGATTATAATAATTTTTTTCATTAAATAACCCCTATTAAATGATAAAGGCACCTCCGAAACGGAGATGCCTGTAATTCACAGAAAGATATAAATCACATCAATCGCAAACGGACAAAACGGCTCTCCGATTCATTATAATAATCATCATTGTCATCTTGTCCACCTGCCTTTCGGTAATTTTTTATTTATTGTAACAATATAAGAATAATTTGTCAACAGTTTTAAGTTGCAGTGCAAAAGTGTTGATTTTAAATTCCAAAATGTTTGCAACAGATTCCGAATGGCGCACTTCTATACATATCCTTGCGGAATGTATATGTGCGTAGCTCCGCTAATGAAAAATCAAAGATTTTAAACAAGGGTTTTACCCTTGCGCTGCGTT
>JBGVNA010000103.1:0-8528 GCA_045125175.1 Acutalibacteraceae bacterium | reverse complement strand
TTTTTATCATTTCGTCTGAACGAAAAATAACCTGATAAAAACTGCTTCGCACCTTAAAATGAGATAGTTTGGATATAGAACAAGGCAAAAAGCGCAGAAATCCTTGACGGATTTCGAGCATTTTTAACGCAGTTATATGCCCAAATATCCTTTTTAAGGCTTAAATTCATTATGGAGTGCCGCCCTTTTGCACCGCCGTTAATTTTTCTTGACAAGAAGATTATATATTGTTACGATAAAATCAGGATAGGGGTGAGAAGCGTGGAAAAACTAAAAAGAAAATATGAGTTTTACTCTCGTTATGACCATACGGGCATTGAAAAGCATCTTGGAAAAATGGCAGCAAAGGGCTGGATGCTTAAAGAAATCGGAACACGTTTGTGAAAATATCGCCGCATTGAGCCGCAAAACCTCTCGTTTTCCGTTATCTATTATTCTGAAAAAGTAATAAACGATGAAATGACGGCTGAAAGGCAGATTTTTATTGATTCACATACTGTAGCGGGCTGGAAGTTTGTTGCATCATACGGTCGGTTACATGTTTTTTGCAATGAAAGCGAAAACCCTGTTCCGATAGAAACAGATGCGAAAACTCAGGTTGACCGTATTCATAAATTTGCTAAGTCTGAAATTGTTTACAACTATCTGTTTGTTTTTGTTTTGAGTCTGGGAGTTTCGGTTTGGCTTGCGTATGCACTGAATAAAGAGCCGATTAAAATTCTGTCTGATGCATTATATAAGTTTTGGTATGTTCCGTTTTGTATTCCTTGCTCACTGTTCTGTATTATAAAATATTATCTTTGGTATAAAAAAGCAGTTACGGCGGCGCAGGACGGTGCTTTTACCGAAACAAAAAGAATATTTCCGTTTGACAGTTTATTTTACAGTTTATGGCTTTTCGGTGGTTTGGCGGAAATCTATACCTTTTTTTCTCCGGGTCAAATGCTTTTTGGTGCAGTGGTTGTATTGTTTGCGGTTTTATTGTTTTTTCTGTTTAAATTTATCCGCAAAACATATGAAAAGTCTGAAATGCAGTTAAACACCAAAAGAACGCTGAATGTTATCGCGGGTGTTATTCTGATTGTGGGTTTTGTTGCAGGCTCTGTTGGAATACACACTCTTTTCCCGAAAAGAAACGAAACAATTATTGATAAAAGCGAAGGATATACACATTCATATGATGTGTATTATGACAAAGATTTGCCGCTTGATATGGAAGCTTTGATTGGTGTTGACGGAGCAGTTTCAAAATACAAGAGCAGAGAATGGCTGTTTTTGATTGATATTGAAAAAACAGAGCAGTTTTCTGTTGAAGACATGACAAAAGAACTGAAGTATGACATAACTTATATCAACTATCCGCTTTTGTATGATGCCTGCAAGGAAGAAATTCAGGGTACATGGAGGGATTGGTATGTTAAAACAGATCATGCCTTGTGGGGTGCTGATGAGGTTTACCGTCTTTGTTATGAAGATGAGCCGACAAACAGATATGTTGTCTGTTGGCCTGACAGAATTGTTGAAATATATTTTGGCTGGGAGCCTACTGCTGAGCAGATAGTAATTGCAAGCGAGAAGCTTATGAATGCGGAAATGTAAAAATCCCCGAAATGCGTTTGGCATTTCGGGGGGTGATTTTTTACTGCAGGGTTTCGGCATAAGCAAGGGCTTCATCAATGTTGGGCAGGAAGTTTTCTGCACCTACCTTATCGTAAAAGCCTGATTTTTTCATAACCGAAAGCGGTTGTTCGTTTGTGTGCGAAAGAATGAGGTTGAGATTTGATTTTTTGCAAATGTGATAAATTTCAAAAAGAGCACGTGTTGCCGTTTCGTCAAGAGCGGGAACGTTGCGCATTCTTAAAATAATTGTTGTAACGCCGTCTTTAATGGGGATATTGCTGAATTTTTCTGCCGACGCAAAGAACATGGGGCCTTCAAATTCAACAACTTCAGTGTGAGCGGGAATGGATTTGAGTCTTTCGCTGTCCGCTGCGGGCTCATCCTTAGGGTCGCTCCAGGTTCTTATGCTTGTAACGTCTGCCATTCGCTTCATAAAGAGCACAACTGCGATTATCATGCCGACTGCGATTGCAACAACAAGGTCAAAAACAACCGTCAGAACAAAGGTTACAACGAGCACGAGAATATCACTCTTGGGCGCGGTTTTGCAAATCTTGACGAACTGCTTCCATTCGCACATATTATATGCAACCATAAACAGGATTGCGGCGATGATTGGCATGGGAATCCATGCGGCATAAGGCATGAGAACAACAAGAATGAGAAGAAGAACGGCTGCGTGAACAATGCCTGCAATGGGTGTTCTGCCGCCGTTTTTTACGTTTGCGGCTGTTCGTGCGATTGCACCCGTTGCGGGAATTCCGCCGAAAAGACCCGAGCAGATGTTACCCACACCCTGTGCGATAAGCTCGGTGTTTGAATTGTGGCGGTCATTAATCATGCCGTCCGAAACAACACAGGAGAGCAAAGACTCAATGCCTGCAAGAATTGCAATGGTGAATGCGTTGGGAAGAAGCTGCTTTATGGTGTCAATGCTGAATTCAGGCAGCGCAAATGAGGGCAAATCTCTTGAAATTGTGTAAAGGTCACCGACTGTGTTTACATTCAGATCAAACGCCTTAACAATAATAACGCCGACTATAACGGCAATCAGTGAGCCGGGAATTTTTTTGCTGATTTTGGGCCAGATAATAAGAATTGCCATGCCGATGATGCCTACAACAAGTGCCTGCCAATTAAAGGTATTAATTGACTTTGCGATAGCTTCAACTTTTTCGACAGTTTCGACCGTGGGAAGCGAGGGGTCAAAGGTTAAGCCGAGAAAATCCTTGATCTGACCGATAACAATTGTCAGCGCAATGCCCGAGGTAAAGCCTGTTGTGATGGTGTGAGGTATGTATTTGATGAGTGAGCCGAATTTGAGAACGCCCATCAGAATAAGAATAATACCTGCCATTATGGTTGCAACGATTAGTCCGCTTGTGCCGTGCTGGGCAACAATGCCGGCAACAATTGTTGCAAATGCAGCAGTAGGGCCCGAAATGTTAACGTTGCTGCCTCCGAGAAATGCAATAACAAAACCTGCGATAATTGCAGTGTAAAGTCCCTTTTCGGGAGAAACACCCGAAGCAATTGCCAGAGCAATTGAAAGGGGAAGGGCGATGATTGCGACAATAACACCTGCTATAAGGTCGTTGATAAGCTGTTTTCTGCTGTAGCTTTTAAGCGACGCGAAAAGCTTTGGCTGAAAGATTTTCATTTTTTATGACTCCGTTTATGTTTATTTTTACGAAACATAATTATACAACTTTTTTCACCGTTTACAAGGAAAATGCAACACTTTTTTAATTTTCGGAAATTTGCCCTGTGAAACATGATTTTTGTTGAATTTAATAGGCACTTTTACTTATGCTTTTGTTGCATCGCTTAAAATCGTGTGATATAATTTCACTGTAAATTAACCGAAAGGAAAATGATTTATGAATTTAAGAGCACCCGCTGTTCCGCTTATTACAATTGACCCGTATTTTTCAATATGGTCGCCCGATACAGATATCAACGTTGCAAATGCTGAGCACTGGTCTGGAAAAAGCAATTCGATAATCGGAACGGTCAATGTTGACGGTAAAGAATATTTATTCCTTGGTTATCACAGAGATATTCATAAAATAAGGCAGATTTCACTTGATATCGATGCGCTTTCAACAACTGCTGTTTTCGAAAATGACGAGATCACGCTTAAAGCAGTGTTTACCTCGCCTGTTATTGCCGATGACTACCGTCTTCTGACCCGACCCGTTTCTTATCTTGAGGTCAGTTACAGTCCGAAAGACGGCAAAAAGCACGATGTGAAAATAAATATTGCCGCAAGTGAAGAGCTTTGTCTTGATGAAGCAGGGCAGAATGATGTTGTTACCGAAGAAGTTTTTGCAGGCGGCACTAAGGGAATGCGCATGGGCAATACGGAGCAGAAGCCTCTCAACAGAAGCGGCGACGATGTGCGTATTGACTGGGGGTATTTTTATCTCATGACCGATGCTGCCGAGGCTGAAACATCTGTCGGCAAAATATGGGGTGATGTTCATATTAATGTCACTGCAAGCCTTGAGTCAGATGAAAGGCTGATGTATTACTTTGCCTATGATGATGTTGAAAGTATTGAGTATTTCGGTAATCATTTGCGCTCATACTGGAACCGTGACGGTCAGACAATTCTTGAAGCAATTGAAGAGGCTGCAGGGGAATACGATGAGGTTATGAGCCGCTGCAAGGACTTTTCCGAAAAGCTTTATGCCGATGCATTTGAAGCAGGCGGCGAAAAATATGCGGAGCTTTTGTCGCTTGCATACCGTCAGGTTATTGCAGGTCATAAGCTTGTGCTTGATGAAAACGGCGAAATTCTTTATATATCAAAGGAATGCTTCTCAAACGGCTGTGCTGCAACGGTTGATGTTTCTTATCCGTCAATTCCGATGTTTCTTATCTATAATCCCGAGCTTGTTAAGGGCATGATGCGTCCCGTTATCCGCTATGCAAAGAGCGATGCATGGATTTTTGATTTTGCTCCCCATGATGTAGGTCAGTATCCGCTTGTCAACGGTCAGGTTTACGGCGAAAACGCTCTCAAATGGCAGATGCCTGTTGAGGAATGCGGCAATATGCTCGTTATGGATGCAAATGTTGCTCTTGCAACAGGCTCTGCTGATTTTGCAAAAGAGCATCTTGATTTGCTCGAAAAATGGTGCAGCTATCTTATAGAATACGGTGCAGACCCGGGGCATCAGCTTTGCACCGATGACTTTGCAGGCCATCTTGCGCATAACTGCAACCTTTCGCTCAAAGCAATAATGGGCCTGCAGGGAATGTCAATTATCACGGATATGCTTGACGACGGTGAAAAATCAGCATTTTACCGTTCTGAAGCCGAGAAAATGGCAAAAATCTGGATGAAAACCGCTCTCAATGAGGACGGTTCATCAAAGCTTGCGTTCGACCAGCCGAATACATATTCAATGAAATACAACATGGTATGGGATAAAGTGTGGAAAACAGGGCTTTTCACTCAGGAGTTTATGGATGCCGAAATTGCCGATAATATGAAGCATTTCAATAAATACGGCATGCCTCTTGACAGCCGTGCTGATTATACAAAATCCGACTGGCTTGTATGGACAGCTTCAATGGCGTCAAGTGACAAGGTTTTTGCGGATTACATTGCACCTCTGTGGAAGGCATATGATGAAAGTGCATCGCGGGTGCCTATGTCTGATTGGTATGACACCGTCAGCGGCAGATGGGTTTCATTCCGCCACCGCACCGTTCAGGGCGGACTTTTCATGCGTGTGCTGATAAATAAATAAGAAAAACGGCTGTTTCACAGATGTGAAACAGCCGTTAACTTTTTTAGTTAATAAATTATCCATGCAATGGGTGCTGAAAGGTTCTTGAGAAGGAGAAGGAAATCTCCGAAAATGCTGTAGAAAGCGGCGGCAAGTCTGTTTATGCCCATTGATTTTGCGAAATCGCCGTCTTTCATAGCAATATCATTAACTGCAAGAACCTCTGAAGTGAATTCACTTGTGTTATCCTCGTTGATTGTAATAAGGCGTCCGCCTTTTATGAATTCACTGCTGTAAGCATTGTATGTGATGCCGGGAGTGTTGATAATCATAATGCCTTTATGCTCAACCTCATAGCTGTTCTCGTGGTCGTGGCCGACAAGAACGCCGAGAACATCGCCGTTTTCAACCATTGCATCAAAATGGCCGTAGTTATATACGCCGGGTGAGGGTGGCTCATAAATATGACCCTTAAATGTGCTTGTATCGGGGAAAATAACGGGGTAATGCTTGCCGTCATTATATGTTTCGGTAACTGGTGAAAGGTCAAAGGGAAGGGTGGGGAACATTGCGTCATAAACATCTGGAGGAGTCATGTGCTGGAAAGCGAGAGAATTAACCTTTTCGCCTGCGGATGCTTCAAGAGCCTTGCTTGTTTTCTTATACCATTCAATCTGGTCGGGGGTTACGCTGTCATATCCAAGTCTTTTTGCAGGGTCATTTTCGTCATAAACATATGTGCCTGTATCAAACATCCAGAGATTGAACTTGATTTTTGTTCCGTCGGATGAAAGAACGGGGAGATTGTGGGTAGCTGTGCCGTGAAGCGAAGGGTCTGCATCGTATGCGAGGCAGTATTTGCCGCCAAATTCCTGATAATATTTAAGAAGGGTTTCTTTGTCAACGCCTTGTTCGTCGTCGTGATTACCGAAAACAAGGGTAAAATAAACCTTTTTCTCAACAAAAATATTGCAGATTTCCTTGATAGCATCTGCCTTTGTTTCTTTGGAGGCAACGCAGTTGTCGCCGCCGAGAATAACAAGGTCAGGCTGATATTTATCAATAACATAGTTTGTGTATGTTACCGTTTCTTTCTCAATGGGATAGTCATCCTGAAAATCGCAGAGATGAAGAATTTTGAACTCTCCGTTTTCGTCAAAGCGAAGAGCGGAAGAACCGTTTACCGCAAAAGCAGGAACAGAAATACCGATTATCAAGCACATGGCAAGAAAAGCTGAAATAACACGTTTTTTCATAGAAATTACGCCTCCTGAGTAAGTTTTAGTCGGTACTTTTATTATAACATATAAATTGTTAAAACTCAACAAAAAAATCTAAATAATTATTAGAATGTGATGAAATATGCATAATTATTTTGGCAAATATTAAGCTTATCCCAACAAGGTGTCTGTTATAAGCATAACACAGAAGCCGACGAGAAGCGCATAGGTAGCGCCGCGTTCGTTGTCGTGGGAATGAGTTTCGGGGATCATCTCGTCGCTGATAACAAAGAGCATTGTGCCGCCTGCAAACGCAAGAGCAAACGGAAGAATTGCAGAGGCGATGCTGACTGCAAAATATCCGATTACCGTTCCGATTACTTCAACCAGACCGGTGAACAGTGCACAGATAAAAGTTTTTCGAACGGAGACCCCTGCGGAGAGCATGGGACCGATAATAACCATGCCTTCGGGAATATTCTGAAGCGCAATTCCGCCTGCGATAATAAGTGCCTGCGACGTATCTCCCGAGCCGAATCCGACACCTGCCGCAATGCCCTCCGGCAGATTGTGTATGGCAATGGCAGCCACAAACAGAAGAACCTTACTCAGGTTTGCATTATTATGCTGCTCGGTATCGGGTCCGACAAGCTTATGAAGATGAGGAACCAATTTGTCTATGAGATTAAGACAGACGGCACCTGCAAAAATTCCTGCAACCGTAATGATAAGCTTGTATTTTCCGCCGTAATCGAGTGACGGTAAAATCAAACCCAACACTGCAGCCGCAAGCATAACTCCTGCGGCAAACGAAAGCACGATATCGGAAAATTTGTGGGATATCTTTTTGAAAATAAAGCCGAAAAGCGAACCGATAACGGTTGCTCCGCCTATGCCGAGAGCTGTCAATAATACTGATTCCATAAGCAACTCCTTTATAGAAATATTCCCGCATCAGCGTGTAATGCGGGAACGGAAAATTTTTGTTTTTTATGAGTTATAATCCTTGCAGAGCTCAGCAGCAAGTTCATCAAGCTGTGATGAGCTTTCTTCGCTTAATGCGGAGAGAATTTTAACAGAGGTTTCTGCAAAAGTAAGGTTTTTGCTGTTTTCAAGCATTTCTCTCATGGTTTTTGCGGCGAGAGGTGACCAGCTTCCGTTTTCGATAAATGCAACTGTGCGGTTGCTGAAGTTTCTTTCGGTCAGATGGTTAATAAACTCCCGCATAAAGGGGAAGATTTCTCCGTTATAGGTTGTGGTTGCAAGAACAAGCTTGCTGTAACGGAAAGCATCCTCAACCGCTTCCGCCATATCGCATCTTGCAAGGTCGTTGACGGTTACTTTCGGGCAGCCGTTTTCTTTGAGCTTTTCTGCAAGAAGCATAACTGCCTTTTTTGTGTTTCCGTAAACGGATGTGTAAGCAATAACAATGCCCTCGTCTTCGGGTCGGTAGCTTGACCATGTGTCATAGAGATTGATATAGTAACCGAGGTTTTCAGAAAGAACGGGGCCATGAAGCGGGCAGATGATCTGAATATCAAGCTCAGCAGCCTTTTTCAAAAGATTCTGAACCTGAACACCGTATTTTCCGACAATTCCGATATAATAGCGTCTTGCTTCGCATGCCCAGTCCTCTTCTGCATCGAGAGCGCCGAATTTTCCGAAGCCGTCCGCCGAGAAAAGAACCTTATCGGTGCTGTCATAGGTTACGATAACCTCAGGCCAGTGAACCATGGGGGCGGTAACGAAGGTCAGCTCATGGTTACCGAGAGAAAGGGTGTCGCCGCCTCTTACAACAATCTGTTTTTCTGCAAAGTCTGTTCCGAAAAAGTTCTTCATCATTTTGAAAGCCTGAGCGGAAGAAACTATTTTTGCTTCAGGATAAGCTTTTACAAAGCTTGTGATATTTGCCGAGTGGTCGGGTTCCATATGCTGAACTATAAGATAA
>JBGVNA010000102.1:0-2899 GCA_045125175.1 Acutalibacteraceae bacterium | reverse complement strand
TGGCTTGCAGGTGTTTATGTAAATACACTTAACATCATCCACTATATGCACGATAAATATGCCTACGAAAAAACTCAGATGGCTCTTCACGACACAGCGGTTGAACGTTTCATGGCTTTCGGCATTGCAGGCCTTTCGGTTGTTGCAGACTCTCTCAGCGCAATCAAATATGCAAATGTATGCCCCGTAAGAAATGACAAGGGCTTTATTGAAGAATTCAAGACCACCGGTGATTTCCCCAAATACGGCAACGATGATGACAGAGTTGACCTTATTGCAAAGGATATGACCCACAGAGTTATCACCGAGCTTCGCAAAACGCCCACATACCGTCATGCCGTTCACACTCTTTCTGTTCTTACCATCACATCAAACGTTATGTACGGCAAGCACACCGGAGCAACACCCGACGGCAGAAAGGCATCCGCACCCTTTGCACCCGGCGCAAATCCCATGCATAACAGAGAAGAAAATGGCGCACTTGCATCGCTTAACTCCGTTGCAAAAATCAGCTATGATGACTGCCGTGACGGCGTTTCAAACACATTCTCAATCACTCCCGAAGCTCTCGGAAGAGACGAGGACGAAAGAATTACAAACCTTGTTTCCATTCTTGACGGCTACTTTGCCAAAAAGGCACACCACATAAATGTTAACGTTCTCAACCGTGAAACACTTATGAAAGCATATGAAAATCCCGAAGCATATCCCAACCTTACAATCAGAGTTTCGGGCTATGCCGTTAACTTCAACAAGCTTTCACGTGAACAGCAGCGTGAGGTTATCAGCCGTACCTTCCACGAAGCAATATGACAGGATTAATCCATTCTTTTCAAAGTCTCGGTGCAATTGACGGCCCCGGCATACGCTTTGTTGTGTTTATGCAGGGCTGCAATCTGCGCTGCGGCTGCTGCCATAACCCCGACACATGGAAAATGAACGAGGGTAAAGAATACACTGCAGAAGATGTGGTCAAAAGAGCCGTGAGATACAAAGAATATTTCGGCGAAGATGGCGGAATTACCGTTTCGGGCGGCGAGCCTTTGTTGCAGGCCGATTTCGTGCGTGAAGTGTTTGAGCTTTGTCACAAAGAAGGCATCAACACCTGCCTTGACACATCGGGCAACATTATGAACAACAGCATAAAAGCTCTTTTAAAAGAAACCGACCGCGTTTTGCTCGATATAAAATACACCCGCAATGCTCTTTATAAGGAGCATGCAGGTTGCGATTTGCAGACTGTATTGGATTTTCTTGACTATCTCAACGCAAAAAATATCCCTGTTACATTAAGGCAGGTTATTATCCCAACCCTTAATGATAACAAGGAAAATATTCTTGCTTTTAAAGAGATTGCCGAAAAACATAAATGCGTTGACAAAACCGAGCTGCTGCCGTTCAAAAAAATATGTCAGATAAAATACAATAATCTCGGCATTTCTTTCCCTTTTGCGCATATTCCCGAGCCTGATGGCAAAATCATGGCAGAACTTAATAAGATATTAAACTGAAAAACCGCAGGAGAAATCCTGCGGTTTTAGTTTTATTTCATTGCATCGCTGTTCATTACAAAATTGAGAACATAGGCAGCATTTTTCTGAAGCTCGCCGAGGGTTATGCCGTCGGGCTGACCGAGAGTTTTGAGAAGTGTACCGTCAGGCTTTCTTCTGCCTGTTCTTCCGCCGCCCGGCATGAGCACGTTTACTCCTGCTCTTACACGGTATGCCTGGTCACACATCGAGGGAAATTCCGGCGACTTCGATGAGCGCATCCACCAGTCGGTCATGATATTGCCCTCATATCCCCATTCGCCTCTGAGAATACGCACACAAAGCTCATAGTTATAATGTCCCCACACACCGTTGATTTTATTATATGAAGTCATGATATTCTGAGGCTTTGCGGTTTTAACGCAGATTTCAAAGCCTTTGAGATAAATTTCACGCAAGGCTCTTTCGGATACTCTTGAATCGGCATGGGTTCTGTTCGTTTCCTGGTTGTTGCAGGCAAAATGCTTCGGGCAGGCTGAAACGCCTGTTTTCTGAACGCCCTTGACGATTGCCGATGCCATAACACCTGTTACAAGAGGATCTTCCGAAAAATACTCAAAATTTCTGCCGCAAAGAGGATTTCTGTGGATATTCATGCCGGGCGCAAGCAGAATATGTGAGCCCACACGCTTCATTTCAAGACCAACCTGCTCATAGAGATTTTCAATAAGCTCGGGATTCCATGTGCTTGCAAGAGCTGTTGCAACGGGAAGAAGTGATGCCCCCTCGTTTATTCTGATACCCGAGGGTCCGTCTGTTGTTGTAACGGCAGGAATACCCTTATCACGCATTGACTTAAGAACGCCGCCAAAAGTACCCGCATTGCCTGCCGCACCGAGGGGACTGTTCATAACATAATCGCCTCTGCTTATTGCTTCAAGCTCTTCATTATTGAGCTGAGCAATAAAGGTTTCCATCTTTATCTTGCCGCTCTTTACATCGGCAAGCTTATGGCCCTTATCATAGGTCTGCGGAACAGATTTGGGAAGATTTGAAAGAATGATATCTCTGAGGTTATATTTTGCGGTGGGAACATTTTCATAAACCTTCTCGCCGTCAATATATTTAAGGCGTTTGAAAGCACAATCGGGGCTGACAGCCGCCGTCTGCAAAAGATGCTTGACAACCTCACTCTTTTCCTGCTCATAGGTGCAGCAAAGCTCGGCAGAGCGCACATCCGTTCCGAGATATATTTTATATGTACCCTTTTCAAGAACATAGGCAAATGCTTCTTCGTCATCATATGACGCCATATCTTTGACATTGAGCTTCAGAGTAAGCGTTTCGGTTTCATCCGGGAGGAGCTTGCCTGTTTTTTCAAACGCAGCCAAGGCTCTTGCAGGCTTGCC
>JBGVNA010000101.1:0-19723 GCA_045125175.1 Acutalibacteraceae bacterium | reverse complement strand
GATGGTGTGCCGTGGTGTGCCGTTGATCCCGAAACCGGATATCTTTACGCATCAAAGTGGACTGATATAAACACGGTTTATGCTTATGATATCGCAAATCCAATGAAGCTTGTTAAGGAAATTCCTCTTTCTGAAACAATTCACCGTATTCAAGGCGGAGAGTTTTATAACGGAAAGCTTTATCTTTCAAACGACATAGAGGATAACGGTAATTATAAAAATATTTTAAGTGTTGATACGAAAAATGGAGAAGTTGCAATTGCTGCTCTCAGAGATGTAGGTGGCAACAATATTGAAGCCGAAGGACTCACTTTTTGGGAATCTGAGGATGGTTCAAATATGCATGTTTTGGATTATAACAAGGTGATAGGTGTTTTTGTTCACCACTATAAGGTGGATTTTTAAGGAGAGTTCGTTATGACATTTAAAGATATTAACATCAGAGATCCCTTTGTTCTTCCGTTTGAGGGGAAATATTATCTCTACGGTACCCGTGGCGAAACCGCTTGGAAAGCTGCGCAGGGACTTGATGTTTATGTTAGCGATGACCTTGAAAATTGGAGCAAAGCAAATGAATGTTTCGCTGTTCCGGAGGGCTTTTGGGCAAATCGGGAAATCTGGGCACCCGAGGTGCATGTTTATAACGGCTGCTTCTATATGTTCGTTTCTCTTCGGTCAGATACACGGCATAGAGGTACTCAAATTTTAAAAAGTGATTCTCCTATGGGCCCTTTTTTACCCTTTACAGATGATGCGATAACTCCCCGTGAGTGGGAGGCTCTTGACGGCACATTTTATGTTGATAAAGACGGTAATCCGTATATTGTTTTCTGTCATGAATGGGTGCAGGTTAAGGATGGTCAGATTTGTGCAATGAAGCTTACAAAGGATTTGTCTGCGCCTGACGGCGAGCCATTTGTTTTGTTTACAGCATCACAGCCTGAGTGGATGGATAAAACCCGAGAAACTTTTATAACTGACGGTCCTTTTATATATCGCACCCAATGCGGAAGGTTGCTTATGATTTGGTCAACATTTATGCCAAGCGGATATGTTCAGGCGGTAGCTTATTCCGATAACGGCGAAATAGATGGCAATTGGTTTCATGAAAAGCCTTTGTTTGAGAAAAACGGCGGTCACGGAATGATATTTGATGCCTACGACGGCAAAAAATACTTGATATTGCATTCTCCAAACGAAAATCCGTTTGAAAGGCCCCTTTTACTTGAAATAGAGGAAATAAACGGAAATTTAAAACTAAAATAAAAGGTGGATATAAATGAAAAAGTTTGTCAGTCTTATTCTTGCTGCGGCTATGCTGATTTCATTTATGATTCCCGCATTTGCGCAGGAAAATGAAGTGCATGACTCTGCAGAGTGTGAAATCGTTCCTGTTATCATAGTGCGTGGTATGGATTTTACGGGACTTTATCTGGATTACGGAACAGAAAATCAACAGCCTGCAATTAATCTTGATGTTGCTGAAATAATCGGTGCAGTTTTCAAGGCTATCGGCAGCGGAATTTTACATTTTAGCTTTGACGCAACCATTGATGTTGTTGCTGAAACTGCTTATGATATTTTTAAAAATCTCTCAATGGATAAAAACGGAGAGTCTGTTTATAATATCGGACTGCCTCAATATCCTGAAAGTGTTGATAATTACCCCGAGCTTTTAATGGGGGAATACGGCGAATTGGGCATGGTACGCACCTGCGCCGAAACTTTTCCGGACGGACATACATATTATCTCAATTATGACTGGCGTGCAGACCCGTTTACCGTTTCCGACGAAATTAACGCTTTGGTTGAAAACGCAATAAAAACAACGGGTCACAAAAAGGTCAACATTGTTTGTTGCAGCATGGGCGGTATAATGACCCTTGCATATCTTAATGAATACGGTTATTCAAAGGTTAACCGTTGTCTGTTTATGTCCTCAACTTTTTGCGGCGCACAGGTTGCATCCGATTTACTCTGCGGTAAAATAGATATTGATGCAGATAATCTTTACGGCTATCTCCAAAATCTTATCAAGGATAAACCTGCATTAAACTTTATCGTGAAACAAATTTATGATTTCGGCGGCTTTGATGCGCTTACCTGTATCACTGATTATATTTTGTCAAACTATACCGACGATGTGTTTGAGGCTGTTTTAACGCCTGTTTTTGGTCATATGCTTACCCTTTGGGGGCTTGTTCAGCCGGAGGATTATGAGCAGGCACTTAATTATGTTTTCGGCGGCAGGACTGCAGAGGAAGCGGCTTTTATAGAGAAAACTGATAAGCTTCAGGCGATGATGGCGGGCAGGGATGAACTGCTTAACGAAATGGTAGATAACGGCGTTGAAATTGCAATAGTTGCCCACTATGATATACCTCTTATTCCCGTTTATGAGAATTCTGATTTCAACGGCGACAGCATACTTGAAACCTATCAGATGTCGGGTTATGCCACTGTTGCAAAATACGGTGAAACTCTCGGTGACGATTATGTTGCCGAAAATCCGAAATATCTTTCACCGGACAGAGTAGTTGACCTTTCAACGGCACTTTTCCCCGAATATACTTATATTATAAAGGGTGCGACACATGTTGGAGGAAACTACGGCAGCGAATATGCTGAGTTTTTGCTTTGGCTTCTGACATATGACGGCAAATTTTATGCAGGAGCATCAGAAAGATACCCGCAGTTTATGATGTCCGATGTTGAATTGAATTTAAGAGCGTTTGATTAAAAAATGGGGCTGTAATACAGCCCAATTTTCTTTATTTGATTTTCTTTCTTTTCGTGATATAAATTGCCGATGTTAACGCAAGTTCTATGGCATATGCCGCGATAAACAAGGTGTCAAAGGTCTCAACAACTTTGCGACCCTCATAAAATTGTTCGTAGGTATAAACCGTAATCGGCAATTTATCATCGGTTGTGTTGTTGTATTTTATGCTGTAAACGGATTTGTTTCTGTTGATATATTTGCAAAGAATGTGGCCGTCATCGTCATAAACATATTCCGTCAGAGCTTCTTCTTCGCTGATTTCGTTGCCGTCATCGTCATAATATGTTATTTCATCATCAAACGGTACATCCTCATAATTTGGAACAGCAATAGTTTGGGTTGCGTATACAGTCATATGAACATAGCTTGTGTCAGGCATGTCGGTTTCCATAAATTCTTTAAACTCGTCATAGTTTTCAAAAACATTGCCATCAGTAAAGAAAAGCGGAGTTAAAACCTCATGTATTACAAACTGAGCGGTATAAGTGACAAAAACCACCGCAATTAAAACGGCAAGTGAGCGCAGTGTCAAAGAGGTTATGTGGCGTGTTTTCTCTGCCTCATTACTGCTTATTTTGAATATCTCTTTTTTGATTGCTGAATTTGTTATAAATATATTTAAAATAAAGCATATCAAAGCTGTTCCTGCCGCAATTGCAAGCCCGGGAATGAGCCAGTCTTCAAGCGCAACGCCAAAATAGCCTTTTCCCTCTGTCCACATAATAATAGGGAGTGTTGAAGCGAATAAAACAGCAATAATGTAAAATGTAAAACATGCGGTTTTAAAGAAATGCTTTTTGCAGATGTTGGCGGTTTCTTCTTCATAATCCTGCGTTTTAACGGAAGAAAAAGCGAGAATTGTGAACGCTGTTTCACATATCACCGATGCGGCAATGAACACGCAGTTTATAAAGAAACCGACTGTGCCGCTTGTAAAGCCAAAGTTTGCAATCATTGCGGCAATAATGCCGATTACGCTTATCCCGACGGATATAACGCTTTTTACAGTGAATTTTGTTTTGTTGCTTTCGGCTATCCACTGAAGCTGTTTTTCTCTTTTCGTATCTGACTTTTCTTCAATATTGCTTTGAAGCTTCTTTTCTCCGCGAAGAAGCTCGTCGGATGTAACACCAAATATTTCTGCAATAACGGGAATCAGGCTCAGCTCCGGCGCACTTTCATCCCTTTCCCAGCGGCTGACGGTTTTGTCAGAAACGTTAAGCATTTCCGCAAGATTTTTTTGTGTCATTCCGTTTGCCTTGCGTAAAGCTGCAATAAAAGAGCCGATTGTTTTCTTTTCCATAATATCATCCTCCTTTGCACATTAATTCTAAAAAAGTGACAGAGAGAATGCCACATCATATATCGTGAATTTCTCTCGGAAACTGAGATTTCATATTGTTATATAATGTGTGGTGTCGTTTATGTATTCAAAAACAATGTCGCCGTATTTATTTGTTCCCTCTTTGTAGAATACAATTCTTGTAACGCCCGTGTTTTTAAAGCTGATGTCAAATGCAGGGACAGCCTCTCTAAAGCCCATAATCCAAAACACGATAAATGTCATGAATGCTGCGTGGCTGACAACGGCAACCTTTTCGCCGTTTTTATATCGGTCTCGCAGATGTGCAATTATTTTTTCTGCCCTTTCAAACATTTCTTTCTCATTATCGAAATTGCTGTGATAAACAAACGGTTCATTTTCCGAAACGTCGGGTGCCAAAACGGCATTTGAGCAGATTTCGCATATTTCCTCCATGCCTGCACCGTTATATTCGGGATTTATGCCCACCTCGGTAAGCAGGGGATGAATGTTGAGCGTTTTTTCTTCAGTCTGCTTTTTCATGATTTCTGTTGCAGTCTGCACGGCCCTTAAAAGCCCGCTTGAATAAAATGCATCAAAATTAATATCGGCAAGGCGTTTTCCCGCCGCCTGCGCTTGCGATGTGCCTTTTTTTGTAAGATAAGGGTCGTTAGCTTCTTTTAACGTTAAATCGTCACGCCCGTAGCCCGCATTTCCGTGGCTTTCGCCGTGTCTTATCAGATAAAGGTCAAGCTCAATAATCGGTTTAGTGTTTTCCATAATTGTCTCCTTATAAACTATATGAAAATTATAAATCTTTTTATATGTCGTGTCAAATACTTTCGTTTTCTTGACAACAGGATAATAAAATGCTAAAATATATCTATTAAATTCAGAGGGATGTTTTTATGGGTATTTGTTTTATTGTCGGTGCGGGGGAATGCTATAAGCTTGATTTCATTAAAAAAGACGGTGATTTTGTTATCGCTGCAGATGGCGGCTGTATCCGGCTTGAGCAATGCGGAATAGTTCCGGATTTGATAATCGGTGATTTTGACTCTGCGGAAACTGTGCCGTCGGGAGATAATGTTATAAGGCTGAATCCGGTGAAAGATATCACCGATATGAATGCCGCTGTTAAAGTTGGAATTGAAAGGGGATACACTGAATTTCACCTTTACGGCGCATGTGGTGGAAGGGTTGACCATACTCTTGCAAATATTCAGCTTGTTGCCTATCTTGCACAAAATAATTTTAAAGCTTATATCCACGATAAAGACAATGTAATTACAGCGATATGTGACAGCTCAATAAGTTTTGATGCATCATACAGCGGTTATGTTTCGGTGTTTTCACATACTGATAAATGTATAGGAGTTTCCATTAATGGCTTGAAATATACGCTTGAAAATGCCGAACTTTCCAATAATTTTTCTTTGGGTGTCAGCAATGAATTTATTGGAATCAAAAGCAAAATTACCGTAGAAAAAGGCACTGCAATTATAATTTATTCGTGTTGAAAGCTTAAATACAGATGTATTTATATTAAAACAAATTAAAAATGAAAGGAAAATGTTTATGAAGAAAATTATTTCTGTTGTTCTTGCGGTTGTTATTATGCTTTCAATGGCAGTTCCGTCTTATGCCTTGTCAAATGATATTGTGTGGGAACAGTGCTGGAACGAGGAATACAACAACGGTGTTGTTCTTTTTCCCGGCAGCGACAGCAGTGAAATGAATGTTACATGGTATTCAAAAACTGAAAGTGAGCCCAAGGTTATTGTTTCGAAAAGTTTTTCTTTTTCTGATACAGAAACTTTTACAGGCTGCAGTGTTGAAGCTCCTGACGGAGATTATTCCAACAAGGTAACAATCACAGGTCTTGAAGCTGAAACAAAATACTATTATCAGTGTATCAGCGAGGGTTTTGAATCAAATATATATTACTTTGAAACAGATTCAAAAGATAATGAATTTACTGCTGTTTATATGACTGATATTCATATTTCTCATATAAAAGATGAAGTGCCTGATGATGATGAACTCAAGAGAACAGCAGGTGTTTTTAACGGTGTACTTAACGAAGCGGTTCTTAAACATAATCCGTCAATTCTTCTTTCGACAGGTGACCAAGCATCCGACGGGCTTGAAAGTGAATATAAAGGTCTTGCGTCGGCGCTTGCTCTTAAAACAATACCTATAGCAACAACAATCGGAAATCATGACCGAAAGGGCGTTGCATATAAAACATTTCATAATGTTCCGAATGAAAAAGAAAATTCGCTTGTTTCATCATATATCGGCAACGATTATTGGTTTGTAAAAGGCGATGTTCTCTTCCTCGTAATGGACAGCAATAATGCAAGCGGCATTGACCACAGGAATTTTGTTAAGGATGCTATCAATGCTAATCCGGAAGTTAAGTGGAAAGTTATGATGGCTCATCATGACCTCTACAGCGGCAGAATTCCTCGCAGAGAAAGCGAAAATCAACTTCTTCGTTTGCTTTGGGCACCCATTGCAGATGAGTTTGGAATTGATCTTGTTCTTCTTGGCCACAGCCACTATTATACTGTTACAAACGTTATGTACGGAAATAAACCGGTTGCTGATTATCAGCCTGTTATGAATAACCCTGAGGGAACAATCTACATTGTTTCGGGTTCAATTACAAGACCGAGAGATGACAGCGAACTTGGACTTAACAAGGAATGGATAGGCTATGCAAACATTCCCGACCAGAGAATAATCTATAATGTTCTTGATTTTACTGAAGATTCAATTACCGTTTCATCGTATTATCAGGGTGAGGACCGTGCGTTCAACACATATTCTGTTGTTAAAACATCAGCGGACGGCGGTCACAAAGATGTTTTATTCCCCTCAGCATTCAATTCGCTTGTAAGAGTTATCGGAACAATTTATGCGTGGTTTAACAACATAGGAGTTTACGGTGACCTCAAAGAAGACGGTTTTGATGTTGATTTCTTTGAAGTGGTGTTTGCATAAAGAAAAAAACAATAATCCCCGAGAAGTTTTTCTTCTCGGGGAATTTTTTAAAGCCCTGTTTTTTCTGTAATGTATTTTCTTGCAAGGCAGGCATATTCATAGGGATTTGCTTTTGCGGGGTCCTGTTCTGCTTCAACAACAACCCAGCCTTCATATCCTGCTTCGTCAAGTATATCAAATACGGGAGTAAAATCGAAGTCACCGTCACCTGGAACGGTGAATGAACCTGCTCTTACACAGTCAAGGAAGCTCCAGCCTTTTTCTTTTCCTTCATTGATGACACTCTGACGAATGCTTTTGAGATGAACATGCTTAACTCTGTTAACATACTTTCTAAGAACACCGACTGCATCTTCGCCTGAGAACGAAAGGTGACCTGTATCATAAAGAAGATAAACAAGGTCGGGGTCTGTAATTTCCATAAGCTTGTCAATTTCGTCTTCGGTCTGAACACCTGTTCCCATGTGATGATGAACAGTGAAATACATTCCCTTTTCCTTAGCGAGTCTGCCCATTTCGTTAAAACCTTTGGCAATAAGTTCCCACTGTTCATCAGTGTAAACGGGCTTGTCGCCGAAAATGCTAAGAGCTTTACCCTGAATTGAGTTGCCCTGCTCAGATGCACCGATAACCTTTGCACCGAGTGCATGAAGAAAATCTCTGTGCTTAATAAAAGCTTCAATTGTTGAATCATAGCCCTCCGAAAGCAGGAGTGATGAGAACCAAGCGTTACAAATTCTCAATCCTCTTACGTCAAGCTTATGCTTGAGTGTATCAACATCTTTGGGGTATTTGTTACCGATTTCGCTGCCCTTAAAGCCGCTGAGAGCCATTTCACTTATGCACTGTTCAAATGTATTTTCTGCGCCGAGATCGGGCAGATCATCGTTTGTCCAAGCGATAGGAGCTATCGCAAGGTTTACTTTTTCTTTGTTAAGCATTTATTATTCCTCCGTTAATAAAGTCTGGCTTTTTCTATGTTAGCCTGCATGTCTTCATATGCAGCCTGAACCTTTTCGCTTGTTGAAACTTCTGCAACACCGACTCTCCACCACGCATCATATCCGTCGGTCATACTGCCGTGAACAACTTTAATGTCAAACAGGCAGGGGACAGTCTGTTCTTTTGAATCTTTAATTGCATCTCGAAGCTCGGCAACGTTTGAAACTCTGTATGCCTTACAGCCATAGCCTTCTGCAATCTTTGCGAAGTCAATGGGAACTATTGCGCCGTCGAGCATGCCTGTAAGAGGGTTTCTTGCAAGGAATCTTGTGCCGAATGTATCTGTGCCCTGGTTGTTCTGAAGGTTTTCAATGCAGCCCCAGCCGGAGTTGTCAAAGAGCATAACATTGATTTTTGTACCCTCCATGACAGCAGTGTAAAGCTCACTGTGAAGCATCAGAAAGCTGCCGTCACCAACCATGGTGTAAACTTCTCTGTCGGGTTCTGCAAGTTTAACGCCGAGCGCACCGCAGATTTCGTATCCCATGCATGAGAAGCCGTATTCCATGTGATATGTTTTCGGAACCGATGCACGCCAGAGTCTCTGCATACAGCCGGGAAGACTGCCTGAGGAACCGATTGCAATTGCATTTTTATCAATGAGTCTGTTTATTTCGCCGAGTGCTCTTGTCTGTGAAAGCCCTTCCTGGAGATGTGCACTGTAGCAACGGTCAACCTCGGCAACATATTCTTCTTTGATTTGAGCAAGCTCAAGGCTGTCCCAATTTGAATAGTATTCCTTAACTGAAAGAGCTCCCATAATGTCAAGCATAGCGGTTTTGGCATCGGCAATAACTGCAGTTGAATCCATCTTGAATGCGTCAAATGAACAAACATTTATTGAAAGCATTTTGACATCAGGATTTTGAAAGCCCCATTTTGATGCAGTTGTAAAATCTGTAAGACGTGTTCCGACTGCGATTATAAGATCGGCTTGTTTTGCAACAGCATTGGCGGCAGGACCGCCTGTAACACCGATTCCACCCATGTTGAGAGGAAGATCCCAACGAATATTACCTTTACCTGCCTGTGTTTCGCCGATTGGAATGTTGAATTTTTCCGCAAAGAACTGTGCAGTTTCCCATGCTTCGGAATATGTAACACCGCCACCTACAACAAGCAGAGGCTTTTCACTGCGCATAATTGCATCAACGGCAGCGTCTATTTCACGCTGTGTGGGAGAACGTCTGTCGAGATACCATACTCTCTTTTTAAGAAAATATTCGGGATAGTCAAAAGCTTCGCCCTCAACATCCTGAGGCATTGCAAGGCAGACAGCACCTGTTTCGGCGGGGTCAGTAAGAACACGCATTGCATTAATGCATGCTGTCATAAGCTGTTCGGGTCTTGAAATTCTGTCCCAGTATTTGCAAACAGCTTTGAATGCGTCGTTGGCTGTAACGGTATAGTTCGTGGGCTGTTCAATCTGCTGAAGAACGGGGTCGGGCTGACGGCATGCAAAGGTATCTCCGGGGAGCAGAAGCAGAGGAATTCTGTTTGCTGTTGCTGTACCTGCGGCAGTAACCATATTGAGTGCTCCGGGCCCGATTGATGATGTACACGCAATAATCTGACGGCGGTTTTTCTGCTTTGCAAATGCAATAGCGGCGTGAGCCATGCCTTGCTCATTGTGTCCCTGATAGAATTTAAGGTTATGACCGCCTTGCTCGAGAGCCTGGCCGATTCCTACGACACAGCCGTGGCCAAAGATGCCGAAAATACCGTCAACAAATTTTGTTTCAACTCCGTCAAAGCTGATATATTGATTATCAAGAAATTTGACAAGAGCCTGTGACATGGTGAGTTTCATACAGTTTCTCCTTATATCCTAATTTCATAATTGATTTTTTATGTGGCAAAATAATTATATAGAGATATATTTACTATTATTAAATGTATTATATACCACATATTGTGACATTTCAAGCGGTTTAACCCAAATACAATTAATAAAATATGAAAAATTTTTTATAAAAAGCCTTGACAAGTCAGTTTAAATGATATATTATATTGAAGCTGTCAAAAATAGAATAAGTTAAATGATCCATTAGCTCAGCAGGCAGAGCACTTGACTTTTAATCAAGGTGTCCGGAGTTGGAATCTCCGATGGATCACCAGAGAAAACCGCTCAATCCTTGATATATAAGGAATTGGCGGTTTCTTCTTTTTGGTGAGAAAATACCCGTTTTCGTTCCAAAACCACAGAAAACCACCCAAAACCATATAAAAGTGTAGCAAAAGTGTAGCACAGAATAAACGCAATATAAAGTAAATATATAAAGATAACGCCGCCGGACATCATCTTGGCGGCTTTTTGTTATCTCTTTTTGCCCTTGCCCTTGAACTTCTTGTGCTGTCTTTTCTCTTTGGGTGCAGGTTTGAGGTCTTCGTCTTTTGCCTTGGGCGGAACGATTTTCTCGACGGGTGTTGCGACAGGAACATCGTCAACCTCTGCTTCACATTCAAGCAGTTCAGCGGTGTCCGTTGCCTCTTCAACAGGACATTTCTTTGCAGGAACCTTTTCCTTTACTTCATCGGAGAGAGTGTATTTGTCAATCGCTCTGGGGTTCCTTGTGCAGGTGCCGCACTTCTGAACATTCACTCCGTCATAACGGCAGCCTTCACATTCGCCTGTGAGCCTTGCTGATTCCTTCAGACCTTCAATATAAGCATCGGAGGCTTTCTGGAGTCCATCCATAGCCTCAACAAGGTCGGCGATTTCTTTGTTCTTTGCATCAACGGTCGCCTCAAGTTTATGAACACGGACAAATTTCTCGTCAATTTCAGCCTTGGCGGTGGAGAGCTGTTCCATAAGTTTGCTGTTTTCATCAAGAAAACGCTGGTTCTCAACCTGAAGAGCCTGCATCATACGGCTGTATTCCTCAAGCTGTGCTTTGTATCCGGTCAGCTCACCGATGAGCTGGTTCTGTGTTGCAATGTGATTCTGTGCTTCAAGATATAATTTTTTATATTTTCCCATTTTTCATTACTCCTTATGTTTCGGTAATTACCGCAATGATGTCAGAACCCGAAACGATCGTGAACTTTTCGTCACCGAGTTGAACATCTGTGCCGGCATATTTTTTGTAGATAACTTTGTCGCCTTCGGTCAGAACGGGGACATCTTCACCGTGTCCGGCTCTGATTACTTCGGCGAACTGGCTTTCTTCCTGTGCTGCCGCAGGAAGAATGATACCACTTGCTGTCTTTTCATCGGGGGCAATCGGTTTTACAATTACTCTGCCCGGTGTCGGCTTTAATTGCATATTCATTCCTCCAGTATTTTGTTTGAAGCGGAGCTTATAACGGGAGGGGCTCTGATAGTGGCAAACGCATAGTTGCTATCCATTGTATTCCTCCAAATATAACTGATTGTTATTCTTTTATTGCCTGTGAACGCTTTATGTATTCATCAGCCATTGTCAACACCTTCTTTCAACGCCGCTTCAGCTTCATCTTTGGTCAAAAATATGGTTCTGCCAAAGTTCTCTTTTTGCTCAATAATCCACGCTGCATCAGGGGCGTTAAATGAATAAACTGTTTTGTAATTAGTAGAAACAAAAGTTTTTATTCCATAAAGTTTATCGCCCACCTTGCACGGCAGCACAAGAACGTCATTTAAAAGAAGATAGTCAGCTAACCTTGCTATACGGTCGCATTCATCACCTTTGTTGTAATCGCAGCCACCACAGGTCGGCAAATCCCATCTTGGGCAAGTCTTTTCGGGGTGTTCTTTTGCCTCCCGAATCAACTCAATCAGCCTATATCTCATTTCGTTTGGCATTGTTGTCACCTCACTTTGAATACAGTTTTAGCACAATCAACCCACACAGGCGGTTGAGTTTGTCCGCTTAATACGGATAACCACACTTTGCCGTGTATCAATGCTGATAATCTCTGCTTGAAGCTCATTTTCCAACAAGATATACATTGTTGACCGTCTGTAAACACCCAAAGGCTTGAACATTCTTCATCAGTCATATTCTGCGGTTTTAATAGGTTTTTGTTTGCTTCATTAAACTTAATCGGCTTCATTATGTTTTTTTCTCCTTTTCTCGAAGTCTATTGGTTCATCGGAGTATTTAACATAGATATGTCTATCCGATAAACCGTCAATCGTGATTTTGTCGAACAGCTTACTTTCAGAAACCATCCAATGAGCCTCACGCATAATGGCGGCGAGTGATAAGTAAGGCACGGTCGTTATATTTATTGGAGTGTCGAACACTCCGATCGCCTTTTCACGCTTGATTGATTTTTTGAAATTTCTATAAGCCTGAGTGTTGGCTTCGATTTCCATGCCAAAGGTTGTTCCGTCAAACATAACGGCGTGCAGATGTTTATCAGCCATTGTCAAACCTCCTTATCCCAGTTATCGAGTTCTACGTCAAAGCCAAAACTTTGCAGAACCTTTGTGCAGCTCTGGTTATGACCTCCATAGAATGTGTGAGTGCTTAAATAATAATGATGTTTGTAATAATCTGTTTCGGTTTCTTCGGTTTCAACTTTCGGAACAATCCAACCGCATCCCATATCAACATCAATTTCAAGCTTATATTTTTCGGATTCAAGACCGGCTAATTCTTCCCAATCCTTTATAACTTTAGGCATTGTCAGTACCTTCTTTCGGCTTCTTGCGTTGCTCTTTCCGGGCATTCCATTCAGCAACCTGCTTGTCCCACTCGGCTTTTTCTTCATCGCTTAATGACTCATATTTCAGAGTCTGATACAGTTTCAAAGTGTCTCTTGAAAGATGAAACAGAATGCGGCTTGCAACAATTTCAACGTCATCAACATCGGCTTTCTTTTCGTTGCTATTCAGAGCCTCGCAGATTTCTTCGTACTCTTCCCAGGTTATGTATTCATAACCGTATGCCTCGTGAGCTTCGGCTTCGCTGTGATATTCGCCGAGCAGTTCATTCAATCGGTCAAGTTTTTTCTTTACTTTCTTGTTGTGTTTCTCTTCATATTTTCGGGCGAGTTTGACAAGTTCCTCATGAACCTTGTCATAAGCTTTCACTTCAAGTTTCAATGCTCTGATATACTCGTTATCACTCATTGTTAGCACACTCCTTTTTCTTAAGTAACTAAATTGGCAAGCAAGGCAAACGTGAACACATTTGCAAAAATCAGCTTGCAAATTGTCCTGGTTTTCACTGTTCACTATCTTTGCAAGCAGGGCAAGTGTGTATACACTCTTGCAATTTTGCTTGTTGTGGATATCCCCAAACCCCACAAATCAAAGAGAATCTTTGAGCTGTTTTATCTCGTGAATTCGAGTGTTCCACTTGTTTATTACCGCTGCTGCATTCAATTCTAAATCGGTCTGTGCTCCGCAGATGGTACACTTTATGTAATATCCGGTGAGAACTTTTTGAAAAAAGTTGCTGTATGTTGAATATCTCTTTAATTGAGGAGCTCCGTCACAAAACGGACAGTTTTGGATCTGTTGTGTTTTGACTTCTTTTCCTTCGGATTTGAGAAGTTTGTCAAATTCTTCACTTGTTGAAATTGCTTTTTTGAAGATTGATTTTATTTTGTTAAAGAACATTTCATTTATCCTCCATAAAGAAAGTGTTGAAGGTGTCTGTGAAAAGCTGGTCTGTAATTTCGTAAACGCCAAAGCCGTGAATAGGCTGACCATCGGGGGTTGTGACTTCGCTTTTGTTCTTCGCATCGTGTTTCAAAGCATTAACAAACCCAACGACATCTTGTCGCATATCCTTCTGAATACTCTGCTTGAGCGTTTCCTGTCCGGCAACGAGTGCTTCAATAGCTTCGATAGCAGAACGGAGCGTATTAACCTCTTTCTTTAATGCGGGGGCAACCATTCTGCCGACTGAGAGCTGCATCGTTGTTTCTTTTTGCTGAATGTAAAACTTCAGCTGATTAATTACGTTTTCATACATTGTCAGAGTCCTCCTTCTTTTTCAGACTGTCAGCAATATCTCTTAATGCCGATGTGCCGAAAACGAGGAAGTAAGCAATCGAAGCGTTAACAGCAATTTCGGCTATAAGAAATATTACAGCGAGAATATTTTTTAAGATTTCGGGCATTTTCTTGTCCTCCTTTTATCCATAAGTTTCACAAAGTCTTTGTGTATCAGTTCACGATTGAGCCGCAGCTCGTCAGGCGTGATGACAATATATCCGTCCAGGTCGGGAGCCTCAACAAAGTCGTAGAGGTTACCTGCGGTGGATTCAAGACACTGCATATTGACATACTCAACACGGCCGTCAATGAGTTCGAGACTGTCGTGCGGATCCGTGCCGACCTGATGTATGTGCCCGGTGACGTTATCTCTTACCCAGATGTTAGCGAGCATCACGAAGCCTCCTTTCAAGTTCCTTGTTCCAGGCTTCAATGTCAACACCGATTTTCTTAAGCTGCACTCTGCAAAGATAATCTTCTTCGCCTGCCATTTCGTAATGTTCGCTAAGTTTTTTTTCTTTCTTCGATGAAGGCATCATAAAACCTTCTCAGCCTTTTCTTACCGAAACCGAATGTGCGGTGCAGTGCCCACAGAGCCGAAGCGTCCATATTGTTTCCGAGTTTTTCGGACAGTTCAATAGATTTGATTTTTATCGTTTCGTCCATCGCCTTCTTTTGCTGTTTGGAAGGCATCCAGGGAATTCGTGCGTTCATTTATTCACTCTCCTCAAAAAAAGTTATTTGTTTGCATGGTGGCTCATAATTTGTCCAAATGCATTCAACTACAACTTCGGATGATGTTGTGCGTGTTTCGGTTGTGAATTTGTACCAACCTTTTAATGCTTGAGAATATAGCTCTGAATCATAGCCGGATAAAACAATTTTTGCTTTGCTTTCAATGATAAGTTGCAACAACCTTTTATGAGCATCATCTGATAATTCATGTTGGTAAAGGCGGTTGCTGTGGCGTGTGTCACGCAAATAGGGTGGGTCAAGATACATAAGAACTTCAGGATTGTTGTATTTTTCAATAAGCTTAAGGGCATCTGTACGCTCAATTTGAACAAGATGTGTCGTATCGCCAAGCAGTCGTTTTGAAGCAATATCGATGTTGTCGGCAATTCCTGCCCATTTACAAGGTGTGCCGCCAATCTTTTTTTGTTTATGGTTTCTCCAGCCACATTTTCCGTCCATTTTTGCTCCGATGGCTTGTGTGGTGCGAACCATAAATCGCCGTGCTTTTTCAACGGGTTCAGAGGCAGGTAAAAAAGAGTTGTCATATTCTTCACGACTATAAGGCGTAAGTTTTATTTTTTGCTTGAGTTCTTCCGGGCGTTCTCGAAGCACCCAAAACAAATTATAAATATCGCCATCAAGATCGTTGATGGTTTCAACTGCTCCCGGAAGCTTATTAAAAAAGACTGCTCCAGAGCCAAGGAATGGTTCGAGATAAACTAATTTTTCATAGTCTTCCGGGAAATGTTCAATAATCCATTCTGACAATCCCCATTTGGCACCAGGGTATCTAAATACAGCTCTCACACGGCACCTTCTTTCACTTTGCATATTTGTGCAACAGAGGCGGATTTGCCGTCAAGTTTGAATTTGTATCCAGCGTTCTGCATAGAAAGCAAAACGGCCCTGTCATAAATGCAGGAAGGTGAGCTTGTCTGCATTTTTCCATGGCCGTCTTTTAATACTTCAAATTTCATTGGTCATTCTCCTTTGTTGGTGGTGTAGTTGGTGTTGGTTAAATAGGTTTGATTAAGCCTGCAGCAACCATTCGGTCGTACAAGAGCAACATTGATTCCCGATACAAGGTGTAGCAGGTGTCCCGGCAGAGGTTCATATCTTTGTGGATTTTTCTCCAGGGTAGGCTTGCTATAAATCTTTTCTCAATGATTGTTTTACCCCTTGTAACATCGAGAAGGGCGATAGCGAATTCGACCTCTGACATAATCGCTCTGTTGCGTTCGGCTTGTGTCTGACTGTAACTCTTCATCGTGTCTGAATTGACTACCGTTGAACCGGCTCCGCCAGAAACGTGGCTGCCACCGGAACCCGAAGAATATCCTCTGCCGCCAATCGGAGGGTTGGTGAGATCCTCCGAAATGTGAACATTGAGTTCTGAAAGTGACCTCATATTCTCATTGGCTGGAGCATAACGGTTAAGATAATCTTTCACGGTGTTCATTTTTGCACGGTCAAGTTCGGTCATTCCTTGCATATGAAACCACCTCCAGCGGTTGGCCAATCAACATCTTCAAGGCCAATAGTAATAGTTGTGTCCATGCGTTTTTTATCTTGCATTTCTACTGTGTAAAGCCATTCCTGATTAACATATCGGAGTACCAGGGCGGCAGGAATGTATTCGCCCCATTGAAGCTGCACGGGAATCTGATGTGAAATGCAGAATTTTGCTTTGTTCAGCAATCGCTTTATTTCTTCACTGTTCACAGCTTACCTCCTTAAAACGGTACTTCGTCATAATTTGTATTATCCTCCACAGGGTCAACTTCCGGTAGATTGATAATCACGTATCGGGCCTTTGCACCATAACAAACGGTGCGGTGTGTATATCTGCCATCGGACGAAAGTTTGATATAGTTCTTTTCGGCCCATTTCTTTTTGACTGCATCAAATTCAAAGCCTGCAGCCGAGAGTTCTCTTCGAAGGACGGATGCGTTAATATATGCAAACTTGCCTTCGTCTTTAATCTGTCCCCAAGTTTCTCCGTGATTATCGTAATCGAATCTTTTGTGGTTCTGACCGATGTGGTTGACGATGAATTCAAAGGCTCTTTCACCGATGTCAACCTCACTGCTTGAGAACAGGAATTGTGAGCAATCAGAAATCTTAAGCGGCTCCTCATCAAGATAGATGCATTCGCAGGCCAGTTTATCGGCAAGCAGCATCAGAGCCATTGAGGAAGCCTGCTTTTCGGTTGTGTCAACTTCCTTCAATATTTGAGTGTAGATTTCTCTGAATCGTTGAGGAAGATCCTCAAGGTCGGATATGTATTCAATGAAGGCTTTTCCTGCGTGACCGTAATTCTTTTCGACAAAGGCTGAACTTTCGTTGCCTGAATGCACAACACACAAAGGCTCCGTCACTTCGGCTTGAATTACTCTGTTTTTTACACCGCCGCCAGATGCAGCGTGTGTGCAAGGATCTTCACCAGTAAAGATAAAAGAGCAATGCCAGGTCTTTGTTTCTTCGTTTTTATTGAAATTCATACGGCCACGGTCAATACCTTCAGTTATTCTCATAATCAATTGGTCGTAACTGTCCCATTTGCTTTTGATTGTCTGAAGCTCATCACCGGCAAACGGTAAGCTGTTGAGAAACGCTGCGGTTGACATCATAGAGTTTTGAGTCATATTCATTGTTCGGGTGAGTTTTCCCAGTTTCGGATCACCCCATATAGACATTGCGACCTTCAGAGCAACGGTCTTGCCTGTTCCCGTCTTTCCCCAAAGGTGAAAAACGAACGGCAAGGCTCCGACAGGCTCAATCAGAACGGATGCGAAAGAAGCTGCCATTGCGAGACGTATATGAAGGTTGCTCCTCAAATCGTGCGTAAAGGCTGTCCAGTCGCCCAGTTTGCCCTTTTGATTTATGGACAGGAAAAGATGTTTGTTTTCGTCTTCTCCGTCAAATACCGCCTCTGAAGAGTACGGAGTGAAGCCGTAATCGTTCCAGCCGAGCTGTGAAAAAGCCTTATAATATGGCAACCTTCCGAGATTGCCGGTGATACAGTCTGATATGTATCTGACAAGCAGCTTTGAGTTTTCGGAGGTAACCTCTATTCCTTTGTCGGCAAGTTCAACGATTTTTGAACTACTGGCGGTGACTCTGCGTTCACAAATAAGGCTCTTTTTGCCACCTTTATAAAACAACAGTTTGACCTTTTCTGTGCCTGTGCTTATGTTTTCAAGCAGTGCCACTGGGACAACAGGAATTCTGGAAGCGTAAACCATTTCGCCCGTTGCCTTCTGCATACGCACACCGTTATCATCAGCGACCCAATAACCACAATCCAGCGGCTGATGGTCAAACGAGAACATTGTGCAGAAACTCTGTCCGTTCTGATAATCGTGCTGCAGTTTTGCATCGGCGGCATCGTATGCCTTCAAAACCTCTTTTACATCTCTCTCAATTCGCAAATCACGGGCAGCCAAAACCAACAAGGCTCGTATCCTTGCCCGTTCTGCAAGATCCTTAATATCGTAAAGGCTCAAAAGCACTTCTGAGGATAAAAGCTCGTCAGCTGACATTGCTTTGAAAAAGTCGCCTTCTGCTCCTTCAAGAATGATTTTGTTTTCGTTCTCGCTCACGCTGCCGAGCCTCCTTCCCAATCAAATGTATCTAATTTGTGCGAAACATAATCAAGCATCCGACAAGCTTCAACAAACAGCGGGTGCAAAGTTTCATCGCCCACACTCGGACGGTATGTATTGAAATTCCGTTCAAGACGGATGTATTCGTCAAGCAGGGAGTAATAGGAATCCTCAATGTGTTGTTTTCGTTCTCGCTCACGCTGCCGAGCCTTTTCAATTTCCCGCTTTTTATTTTCATACGCTCTTGCTTGCCTCAAGGTCATCCTTTCGTCAATCGGCAGATTCAGAGAGAAGTCTGCATTGAGCCTTTTGACTGCCTCAACAAAATCAAGGTCGTAAAGTTTTCTGACAAGGTGAATAACGTTGCCGCTCGCTCCACATCCGAAACAATAAAAACTGTTGTGATAGACCTTGAAGCTTGCCGTCTTCTCGTTGTGGAACGGGCAGAGGGCGAAACCTTTGGAGCTGACTTCATATCCGTACAGCTCCATTGCATCTTTCATTGGTACAAGGTCAATGATGTCTTGAGCATAAACTGACATTTTATTCACGGAGAGATCCTCCCAGAATTCTGATTATTTCCTTGCCGGTCTCGGCCTTTTCACAAAACCTAAATTCAACACCATAGGAAATGTGAATCCTGTATATACGTTCCATCAGCTCACGCCCTGTCATTGCGGTCGGACAATATTTCGGGTGTTTTGGGTTCAAACGAGGGTTGTCCCATCCTTTTACGTCCTCAATGCAGGTGATACCTTTGCCGTGTTCGCAGAGGACTATAAGTTTTATGCCGTATTCAGCGGCTCGTTTTGCCTCACGATAAAACCGGCACTTTTCTCCGCCGAGATTGGTAACGAGCTCATTAAGGTCGTGTTTTCTGTCAACGGATAATTTGGGATTATCGAGGCTCATATAGTCTCCTACAAAAAGTTTGTTTGTAAAAAACTTTACACCTTGCCGTTTGAACTCATCTTCAATCTTTTTGATTGCTTTAGGCTTTTCTCTGCTATCTATCTGAATGGTTATTGGCATATTTTGTTCCTCCTAAAACGGCAAATCGTCTTCGGGGATTTCTTTGAAGTCGCCTTCCTCAGGCTGTATATCCAAGTTGGGATTCGCCTTTGTTTTCTGCGAAGACTTTTGAGGGGTCGGTGGTGCAGAATCGGATTTGCTGCCGCAGAACTCAAACTGTTCAACAAGAATTTCCCAAGCCAGACGATTGTTGCCATCGTTGTCGACCCATTTGCGGCTTTGCATTTCTCCTCTGATAAGGATTTCTTTGCCCTTTGTGAAATACTTTGCGATTGTTTCTGCGGCTTGTCTCCATGCAGTACAGCGAAAGAAATCAGCGGTTT
>JBGVNA010000100.1:0-4152 GCA_045125175.1 Acutalibacteraceae bacterium | reverse complement strand
CGTAATAGCCGACTCTGACCTTTGTGTCAGGGATAATCTCGGGCACAAGGGCGTTCCTCGGGATGAAATAGAAGGTATAAGCTGTGTAGTAAACGATGAGGAAGAAGCCGACCCACACGGCATTTGCAACGCTGCCCGCTTTAAAGGGTGCGTAGAAAATAAGGAGCACGGACAGAGCGTAGGGCAGAGCCGCATAGCGGAGGAAAGGCATTCTTCTGCCCGCCTTGTGTGTACACTTATCGGAAAGAGAAGCAACAACAGGATCGGTTACGGCATCGACAACCTTACCGATGGCGGTTATCAGAGCCATAATTGTGATAAAGCCTAAAAGCCTGTTATCGGGGAGAAGATTGGGAAGACCGCTCTTTTCCGTCGGCTGGAAGAAGTAAAGCAGATAGTTACTGATCATACCCGTAAACAGACCCTTTGCAATATCTGCAAGGCAGTAACGGTACATTTTTCTTTTTGGAAGTACTTTTGTCATAATAATTTACCTTTCGATTGTTTTTTACATAGTTCAATATTATACATTAAACATTCAGATATTTCAATAGGTCAGCGCAGGAATATGAAGTCGCAAGAGCCGATCCTGACATAATTATTAAAAATTTTTTCAATATAACTCAAATACCCATTGCAAAAAAAATCTGATTATGTTAAACTATACGAACGCGACATTTTCAAAAAAGTTAATACGGAGGATATTAAAATGGAATTTTTCGGTTTTACCCTTTTCGGCTCCCTTTCAGGCGGTGCATTACTTGCAGTTGCTGCAGTAATCTTCGTTGTAGGTCTTGTGCTCACCATCAAGGGCGGTGATTGGTTTGTTGATTCGGCCTCCTGGTTTGCAGAAGCAACAGGCATTCCCAAGTTTGTTGTAGGTGCAACGGTTGTTTCCTTTGCAACAACCCTTCCCGAGCTTCTCGTTTCCGTAAGAGCTGCAATGAACGGCTCTGCACAGCTTGCCATCGGTAACGCTATCGGCTCTGTTACGGCAAACACAACCCTCATCATGGGTGTTTCCCTTGTTGCAATGGCAGGCCTTGTAAACAGAAAGAGCTTCTCCCTTAAGGGTGGACTTCTCCTTGCCGCAATCATCGGACTTACTCTCCTCTCACTCGGCAACTCACTCCCCACCTGGTCAGCATATGTTCTCTGGGCAATCTTCCTTATCTTTATGGTAAGCAACCTTATCGAGGGTAAGAAGGCAGCCGCTTCAGACGAGATTGACTCCTATGAAAAGAAAGAGATTCCCTCAAAAATCTTCTTCTTCATCATCGGTACAGCTTCAATCGTTTTCGGTGCAGAGTTCCTTGTTTCATCAGGTAAGACAATTGCTTCAGGCATCGGCATCAGCGAAACAATCATCGGCTTCACCGTAATTGCTCTCGGCACCTCACTTCCCGAGCTTGTTACAACTCTTACTGCAATCCGCAAAAAGGAAGCTTCACTTTCAGTAGGTAACATCATTGGTGCAAACATCATTGATACAACCCTCATTCTTCCCCTTTGCGCAGTAATCAACGGCACAGCACTTCCCGTTGAAAAAATCAACCTTATCTTTGACTTCCCCGTTTGCATTCTCGCTTGTGCAGTTGCAATCGTACCCACAATCATCATGGGCAAGTTCAAAAAGTGGCAGGGCTTCGCACTGCTTGCAATTTACGCTTCATATATGGCACTTCTCGTGCTTAATGAGACCGGCGTAGTTGCACTTGGTTGATTGGGAATATATAATTGAAAAGCACAAAGGTCACGGAAAAATCCGTGACCTTTGTTTGTATATGAAAGCCTTGGTCACTTCTAACAGGTGATTCCTTTGTCTAGGACATGTTGCGAAGTGACAAAAGGGTAATGGTGAGTGAAGCGTGCCGTAACTCGAACCTGTGACACCATCGGTCAGAAATATAAGAACCTGCCTACGGCAGAACCTTGTTATTCGCTTCGCTCATAATATGTCGTCTCGCTTCGCTTGGAGCGCTCACATTGCTCGTGTTTCTTCCTGTTCAGCCTTCGCCTTTCTCTGCCACCGGCAGCGGCTCGGCTGAACCAGTTAACAGCCGCGTTACGTCTGCCGAAACACAGTTACACAAGCTTGATACAGATTAAAGCGCAAAAAGAAAAGGACATCGTAAAGATGTCCTTTTCTTTTTGGCGCCTCAAACAGGACTCGAACCTGTGACACCATCGGTCAGAAATATGGTCGATTTGCTTCGCTTGGAGCGCTCGCAACTCTCCCTATTTCTTCCTGTTCGTCGCGCCCCTTCATCGTCCACCGGACGCGGGGCACGACGAACCAGTTAACAGCCGCGTTACGTCTGTTTCATTACGGTGACTCAGTTGAATTCTCCTTTAAGGCCAAAACAAAAAACCACCCGTTTGGGTGGTTTTTGTTTTGTATTCTCACCCCGATTTTGAACCCTAAATGCAACACGTTAATTATTTTGTAAATACTTGCACTATAATCGGTTAAAATAATGCATTTAATATTTTACTTTCAAAATTAAACCACGGTTTATTGATACCAAAAGAATAAACATTTACAACATTATTAAAGGCAAAATCTAAATCATTTTTATCGGAACCAATTATCTTATAATTTCGTTTTTTAAAATAAAACATACTGCTCTCTGTAATAAACGAACCATTTGTGTTTTCAGTTTTTGCCCATTCAACACCATTCAAATCTGTAATATTAGGACAAGTATCAAATATTTTATTATACAATTGAAAGCGTACCCAAATATCTTTTACTCTTGGTTCAACAGCTGACACATAAGATATATCATCACAAACTTTCCTTAAAACAATATACTTACCGTCACAATCTCTGAAAAATTCTTCTGAAAAACAACTTTTTTCAATATAATATTTATCAGATGTCTTTATTTGTATTGCAATGATATCACCATTTTCAAAAATAGGGTTCATGTGGAAATCTAATCTAATTTTTTTATTAACAGGTTGTTGGCTTAATATTTTTTTCTTGAACTCACCCAATGCTTTTTTTCGTTTTTCTAATACTTTTAATCCTGATTCTTTCCAAATTTCCAAACCAAATCCTGAATCAATCATAATTATAACTTTATTGCGAACTGATTCTGTTAACAAACCATAAGACCACATAAAATCAGCTAAAGAATAGTAATAATTACACCATTCTTCTTCATCAGTCTCATCAAACCCCTCAAGTCTAACATATTTGTCAATTTTTTCAAGTGCAGTTTCAACATCATTATAAAAGAAAGCGGCTTTATATTCAGCTCTTAAATCTTGTGCTGTATCATTTCCGTTAATACTTGTATTCCAAGCTCCCATTAACAAATCACCTTTCTTCTACATCCTCTTTTAGAAAAACTAAAAACTATGGTTCAATTATACACATTCCGTTAAGAAAAATCAATATTATCCACTATATGTTCGAGTCCAACAAGTCCTTAAAAGGAGTTCATTGAAACTCAAACTATTAAATTAGGAATAAAAACAAAGAAAACCCTTGAAAAATCAAGGGTTTTCATATGGGGTTCAAAAAAGGAACCCAATCTTGGCGCCTCAAACAGGACTCGAACCTGTGACACCATCGGTCAAAAACATAGTCGCGCTATTTCGCTTGGAGCGCTCATATCGCTCCTTGTTTTTTCCTGTTCATCGCGCCCCTTCATCGTCCACCGGACGCGGGGCACGATGAACCAGTTAACAGCCGCGTTACGTTTGCCGAAACACAGTTACACAAGCTTGATACCGATTAAAGTGCAAAAAGAAAAAGGACATCGTGAAGATGTCCTTTTCTTTTTGGCGCCTCAAACAGGACTCGAACCTGTGACACCGCGGTTAACAGCCGCGTGCTCTACCGACTGAGCTATTAAGGCATTTGAAAGAGTTTAACCACCTTAGTCTCCTAAGGTGGTATTGTGTCGGCATCGCCTTATCTTCCCGGGCCGCTTCCAGCCAAGTATTGTCAGCACTGATGAGCTTAACTTCTGTGTTCGGGATGGGAACAGGTGGACCCTCATCGCTAAAAACACCGACTATCTGAACTTTTAATCCAGATCTCTTTTTTGACTCAAAGTCATGGTGACCCGTACGAGATTCGAACTCGTGTTGCCGGCGTGAGAGGCCGGAGTCTTAGGCCACTTGACCAACGGGCCATAA
>JBGVNA010000099.1:0-2220 GCA_045125175.1 Acutalibacteraceae bacterium | reverse complement strand
TACCGCATTTCGAGTGCGGACCCTTCAACCACTTGGGTACATCTCCGTATATTTCTGTCCGCTTTTAACTCAAAAAAATTTTGGAGAGAAAAGCAGGAGAGAACACTGAAAAATATTCGATTTTTGATTTTGAAAACCCTTTTATATCAAGGATTCCCGGCGGACGAAACGACCAAGCAGCCCTAAAATTTCGAGTGCTGCACCTTCGACCACTCGGACAACTCTCCGTGTATGTAATTCCGCATTTCTTCCGAAAACTTTTGGAAAGAACTGACGGAAAGAACAACAAAATATTTAATTTTCGAACCGAAGAAAACCCCTGATTTTACGGGCTTTTTTAGCGGAGCAAACAGCCAGCTCTTCAAAAAATTTCGAGTGCTGCACCTTCGACCACTCGGACAACTCTCCTTATTTATTTTCTGCAAGTGACATTCTACCAAAACTTGTTCAGTTTGTCAAGAAAAATCAGCCTAAAGGTTTGACATATTTAAAAATTTGTATTATTATATAAGGTAATCTGTAATAATATAGTTACATTGTAATTCAAATAAAAGAAAGGCGTGTTTTAAATGGGCTCATGTTCAGGTAACTGTTCCTCCTGCTCTTCATCAGAGGGTTGCAAGGATAAGGATATGCACCTTAAACAGAACGAATACAGTAATATCAAAAAAATCTATGCCGTGGTAAGCGGTAAGGGTGGCGTCGGTAAATCAAGCGTTACCGCAATGCTTGCAACTGCAACTCAGTCAATGGGTAAGCAGGTTGCAGTTCTCGACGCTGATGTAACGGGTCCCTCAATTCCCAAAATGTTCGGCATCAAGGGCAGAGCCGAGGCTGATGCTTCAGGTCTTCTTCCCAAGGAATCAAGCACCGGAATCCGTGTGATGAGCGTTAATCTTCTTCTCCCCGACGAGGCTTCGCCCGTAGTGTGGAGAGGTCCCGTTATAAGCGGCGTTATTCAGCAGTTCTTCACCGATGTTGCATGGGGTGACGTTGACTATATGTTTGTCGATATGCCTCCCGGAACAGGTGACGTTCCTCTTACCGTTTTCCAGCAGCTTAAGGTTGACGGCATTATCGTTGTTGCGACTCCTCAGGACCTTGTTGGTCTCATTGTAAAAAAAGCAATCAATATGGCAAATATGATGAACATTCCCATCGTTGGTCTCATTGAAAATATGAGCTACTTTGAGTGCCCTGACTGCGGAAAGAAGCACAGCATTTTCGGTGAAAGCAGAATTGATGAAATTGCCGCAGAGTACGGTCTTCCCGTGCTTGCAAAGCTTCCCATTGACACAAGAACTCCTGCACTTGCCGATAAGGGTGCAATTGAGCTTTGCGATACTGATGCATTTGTCGAGATTGCAAAGAAGCTTTAATTAAAATAAAATTAACACAATGGTTAACTTTTTCAAAAATCAGCGTTGCATTTAACATAAGTTTAACAGCTTGTGCTTGATTTTAAAAGAGAATTATTGTAATCTATTTATATGATCCTACTATAGGAGGTAACAGTTTAAATGAAGGATATTATCAAAAAGGTTTTAATCGGAGTGCTCTGTGCAGCTGTTATAGTCGGTGTTGCTTATAAGTTTGTGTTCAGTGATCCTGCTCCCTCAGCCGATCCCTACGGCAACACAAACGGCGTGATTGACGGTAACGGTCAGCCGGTTACTGACTCTAACGGCGTCACCCTTAATGCAGGCAACAACTATGATCCTTATGCAACCACAGGCGGCAGTCAGATTATAAACGGAACAACTGCTTCTTCGCAGCAGAATAATCCCGGCACACAGCAGACAACCAACGATGCAAGCTATACCCCCGGAACAAGTCAGCAGAGCGGCAACACTTACAATCCTACTCAGACTCCTGCTCAGAATCAGGGCGGCTATGTTGATCCCTCAACTCCCTCAGGTAACAGAATTGACAAGTATCAGAATATTTTCAAAAGCGGACGCTTTATGATGAAAATCAACGATCCGGACCTCGGCCCCGTCACAATGGCTATGGCAGGCAACAAGATGTTTATGGATACATCAATGGAGGGCCTCAGCCTCAAGATGATTTATGACGGTGACAAGAAGGATGAGAAGAACCCCAATATGGGCACATGGTACATTGTTATCGACAGCATCAAAAAGTATTCGCCTCTTCCCGGTGATATGATCGGCGATATGAATATGGAGGACCTCACAAAGGATATTGCCAACAGTGACA
>JBGVNA010000098.1:0-16286 GCA_045125175.1 Acutalibacteraceae bacterium | reverse complement strand
AGAAGACGGAAGCTGTTCTTTGTAACAAGGCTTCTGCCGTCTTCGCCCATACCGCCGACAGCTTCTGTGATCCACATAGGGTCACCGCCGAAAAGCTCGTTATATTCCTGAGTTCTGAGGTGACGGGCAATGCGCAGCTTCATAACAAAATCGTCAACAAGCTCTTGTGCACCCTCTTCGGTAAGTGTACCGTTAGCGATATCACGCTCAATATAAATATCAAAGAATGTGCTTACTCTGCCGAGCGACATTGCAGCACCGTTCTGCTCTTTGATTGCGCCGAGATAACCGAAATAAGTCCACTGAATTGCCTCTTTTGCATTTGCGGCAGGCTGGCTGATATCGAAACCGTACATTGCGGCCATTTCCTTAAGATATCCAAGGAATGCAATCTGCTGGAAAAGCTCTTCGTCAAGGCGAATCTGCTCTGTGTTGAAAGCTTCGTTTGCAAGATTGTTTTTATCTTTCTTTTTTTCTTCAATAAGTCTGTCGATGCCGTAGAGAGCAACTCTGCGGTAATCGCCGATGATTCTGCCTCTGCCGTAAGCATCGGGAAGACCTGTGATAACATGGCATTTGCGTGCCTGACGCATTTCGTCGGTGTATGCACGGAATACGCCGTCGTTATGAGTTGTGCGGAAGCGGAATTCTTCTTCAACTTTTTTGCTGAGTTTGTATCCGTAGGCTTCGCATGCCTGGCGAACCATTCTCATGCCGCCAAAAGGATTAACACCTCTTTTGAGCGGACGGTTAGTCTGCATGCCGACGATTAACTCATTTTCTTTATCAATATAACCGGGTGAATAGCTTGTGAGGGATGATACCGTGGCTGTATCAATATCAAGCACACCGCCGAACTGGCGTTCAAGAGCAAAAAGAGCCTCCAGCTTTTTCATAAGACCTTTTGTGCGCTCTGTTGCGCCTGAAAGGAAGCTGCTGTCGCCCTCATAGGCTTTGTAGTTTTGCTGAATGAAATCGCGGACATTGATTTCATTCTGCCATGCTCCAGTGGCAAAGCCGTTCCAATTCTTGTGTTCCATATTAACTCCTCCTTGAACTTAATATCCTTATAAAACAAAAAACGGGCCAATCCAGTTTAACGAAAAACTGAATCGCCCAGACGGTCGGCATATATTATATATTTACATTCCCCCGCGGTGATCCGCTTTTTCCGTCAGTCATGTAAACTTCTATCATTATTATACATAATGGGTTGTAGTTTGTCAATTTATAAAAAGAATAAAGCACCGTGCTTCGGTGCTTTATTTTTTGTATATTATCACTGCATTTTTTCCTGCTTAACCTTATGGTCAACGATATGACGTTTTGCAAGCTCTGCTGTAACTTCATCAAGGCTGATTCCCATTTCAATCATCATAACGGTGATGTGGTAGAGAAGGTCTGCGATTTCATAGACGGTTTCTGCCTTGTCGCCGCCTTTTGCGCCGATGATAACCTCTGTGCATTCCTCGCCGACCTTTTTGAGGATTTTGTCAATGCCTTTTTCGAAAAGATATGTGGTGTATGAGCCTTCTTTCTTCTCAATCTTTCTGCCGACGAGCATCTGATAAAGACCTTCATATGAGAAAGGCTCTTCTTCGGATGTAACAATATCCTCAAAGAAGCAGGTTTCGCTGCCTGTGTGGCAAGCCGGGCCGGCCTTTATAACGTCAATGAGAAGGGTATCCTTGTCGCAATCTGTGCGGATTGAAACAACCTGCTGGGTATTGCCTGAGGTTTCACCCTTTCTCCAAAGCTCCTGGCGGCTTCTGCTCCAGAAGCAGGTTTTGCCCTCTTTTATAGTAATATCGAGGCTTTCGGAATTCATATATGCAAGCATGAGAACCTTTTTGCTGTAGTGGTCCTGAACGATTGCAGGGATAAGTCCGTCGCTGTTATATTTAAGTTCAATCATTTTTATATCCTCATCTCTATGTTATTATCATTAAGGTAATGTTTCAAATCCATTATATTGACTTCCTTGAAATGGAAAATAGAAGCCGCAAGCCCTGCGTCTGCACAGCCAGCTTTGAAAAGCTCAAGAAAATCCTCTTTTTTGCCTGCACCGCCGCTTGCGATAACGGGGATTGAAACCAAATCGCTGATTTTCTGAAGCATTTCAAGGTCAAAGCCCTGCTTAACACCGTCTGTATCTATACTGTTAACAACAAGCTCGCCTGCACCGTTGCTTTCGCCCATCTTTGCCCATTCAAGAGCATCGATGCCCGTGTCAATTCTGCCGCCCTTGCTGAAAATATGGAAGGAGCCGTCAACACGCTTGATATCCATTGAAAGCACAACGCACTGGTCGCCGTATTTCTTAGCCGCTTTTTCAATGAGTGAAGGGTCTTTGATTGCGCCCGAGTTTACTGAAACCTTGTCTGCACCGCATTTAAGAACTCTGTCAAAATCATCGAGAGTATTTATGCCGCCGCCGACGGTGAGGGGGATGAAAATTTCACTTGCAACCTGAGTGAGTGCATCAGTGAAAAGAGCTCTGCCCTCAAACGAAGCCGTTATGTCATAGAAAACAAGCTCATCTGCTCCGCTGTCGTTATAAAAATGAGCAAGCTCAACGGGCGATGCAACGTCCTGAATACCTTCAAAGTTAACGCCTTTAACTACTCTGCCGTTTCTCACGTCAAGGCAGGGGATGATTCTTTTTGTAATCATAACGCACCTCCTGCAGCAAGAGCATCTTTAAGGTTCAGTTTGCCTTCGTAAACCGCTTTGCCGACTATTGCGCCGTAAATACCCATTTCGTTGAGCACTTTGATTTCATCAACGAAGGTTATGCCGCCCGATGCAACAATGTCAAGCCCTTTGATTTCTGAAAGCTCTTTGTATATTTCAAGATTTGTGCCCGAGAGCATACCGTCTTTTGAAATATCGGTGTAAATAACGGTTGAAATGCCTGTGTCACGCAGCTTTTTGCAAAACTCAACGGAATTAACGCTTGTTGTTTCCTGCCAGCCGCTGACGGCAACAAAGCCGTCTTTTGCATCAACGCCGACTGCAACCGCCTTACCGAATTCTTTGACCGCCTCTTCAACAAAGGGGTAGTTGCGGACTGCCGCTGTGCCGAGAATAACACGCTTGACGCCGAGCGAAAGATAATCTTCAATGCGCTGCATGTTGCGAATACCGCCGCCGACTTCAATAAAAAGACCTTCGATTTTTGCAACTTCACGGATTGCTTCATAGTTAACGGGTAAGCCGTCCTTTGCGCCGTCAAGGTCAACCATATGTAAATTTGTTGCTCCGTCTTTCATGAATTCCAGAGCCATTTCGGCAGGCGAGTCGGCATAAATCTTAACCTGATTATAGTCGCCTTTTGTCAGACGCACAACCTTGCCGCCGAGAATATCTGTTGCGGGAAATATCTGCATAACAAACTCCTTATATCTCTGAGAATGCTTTTAAAAGAGCAAGACCCTTTGCGCCGCTCTTTTCGGGGTGAAACTGCATTCCGTAAACACTGCCGCTTTTAACGATTGCGGGCACTGCAACGCCGTATTCGGCAAAAGCAAGGGTGTTTTCAATGCAGTTTTTGGCGTAAAACGAGTGAACGAAATACATATAGTCGCCGGGCTCAATGTATTTGAAAATCGGGTCAGCCTTAGCTAAATTCAGCTTGTTCCAGCCCATGTGGGGGATTTTTAAATTCTCAGGAATCTGACCTTCAAGGGGGCCTACGTATCCTTTGATAAGACCAAGTCCCGCATGAGCGCCGTATTCAAAGCTTTTTTCAAAAAGAAGCTGCATGCCGAGGCAGATGCCTAAAATTGGCTTGCCCTCTGCTGCAAGTGAGCGAAGAAGTTCAACCATACCGCATTCACGCAGTTTTTTTGCCGCATCGCCGAATGCGCCTACGCCGGGGAGAATTATTCTGTCAGCAGCAGCAATTTCTTCTTTATTGCCTGTTATTTTGCACTCGATGCCAAGGCTTTTCAGCGATGACGAGAGTGAAAACAGATTGCCGCAGCCATAATCAATTATTGCAATCATTATAAAATACCTTTCGTAGAGGGAATTTCACCGCCGAGAGTCAAATCTTCAAACACAGCCTTGCATAATGCTCTTGAAACTGCCTTGAAAATGCCCTCAATGATATGGTGGCTGTTTTTGCCCTCAAGCTGTTTTATATGAAGTGTTATATCGCTGTTGCGAACAAACGAAATAAAAAATTCCTCAACAAGCTCTGTATCCATTCCGCCAACAGCCGGGGTGGAAATATTCACATCATAGTTGAGATAGGCTCTGCCGCTTATATCAACACTTGCAAGAATCAGGGTTTCGTCCATAGGCAGAATAATGCTGCCGTAGCGGGAAATTCCTCTTTTTTCGCCGACAGCCTTTGCAAACGCCTGTCCGAGCACGATGCCGACATCCTCAACCGTGTGATGATAGTCAACATGAGTATCGCCAACGCACTTGACTTTTAAATCCATCCTGCCGTGGCGTGCAAAAAGCTCAAGCATATGGTCAAGAAAGCCGCAACCTGTATCAATTTCGTTTTTACCGGTGCCGTCAAGCTTTAACCAAAGCTCAATATCTGTTTCATTTGTCTTTCTTTTGATTTCAGCTTCTCTCATGCTGTTATCTCCTTTATTGCACCGATAAGCGCCTGCATTTCCTCGGCTGAGCCGACGGTTATGCGCAGGTAGTTATCGATTTTTGCTTTGTTGAAATATCTGACAAGAATGCCTTTTTTGCGAAGCTCTGATGCAAGATTGGCGGCGGGGAATTTATCGCTTGATGCGAAAATGAAGTTTGCTTTTGAGTCTGTGCAATTAAAGCCGAGCTTTTTGAGTTCGGTTAAAGTGTATTCTCTGTTTTTTATGATTTTTGCAATGTTCGCATTATAGTATTCGTTGTCAGCAATCGCAGCCGCAGCCGCTTTTATCGAAAGTGTGTTGATGTTATAAGGATTAAACGAATATTTCAGCTTGTTCAAATCGTCGATAATTTCCTTTGAGCCGATTCCGAAGCCTACACGCAGACCTGCAAGCGAATGGCTCTTTGAAAATGTTCTTGTAACAAGCAGATTGTCATATTTGTTTACAAGCTCCATGCAGCTTTTTCCGCCGAATGCGATATATGCCTCGTCCATGATAACAAGATTATCGGGGTTTGATGCAACAATTCTTTCAACATCTTCAAAAGGAATTAAAAGACCTGTAGGTGCATTGGGGTTTGCGATAACGATGTTCTTGCCCTTGCCGATATAGTCGTTAACATTGATTGATAAATCATCGTTGAGCGGAATTTGCTCCAGATCAACGCCGAAAATATCCGCATATACGGGGTAGAAGCCGTATGAAATTTCAGGGCAGCAGAGCTTGCCGCCTCTGCCGCAAAAGCCCATAATGGCAAATGCCAGCACATCGTCAGAGCCGTTACCGCAGAAAACCATATCGGGCGTTACTCCGAACTGCTCTGCGATTGCATTTCGAAGCTCCTTAAGCTCGGGGTCAGAATAAAGATTGAGCTTGTCTATAACCTCTTCGCTGAGCACCTCTTTTACCTTAGGCGAGGGCGGAAATGGGGATTCGTTTGTGTTTAATTTTATAACCTTAACGTTGACCTGTTCACCCGGAACATAGGGAACAAGGCCTGCGTAATTATCTGAAAGGAATTTGCTCATGGGTTCACCTTATTTCTCAAATCTTATTGCGGCGCTCTTGCCGTGAGCCTGAAGTCCCTCGCGATTTGCAAAAAGAACAATGTTGTCCTTAACTTTGCCGAGAGCTTCTTTAGAATAATAGATATACTGTGATTTCTTAACAAAATCGTCAACCGAAAGGGGAGAACTGAAGCGTGCGGTGCCCGAGGTGGGAAGAGTGTGGTTGGTTCCTGCCAGGTAATCGCCGAGTGCTTCGGGAGTGTTTTTGCCGAGAAAAATTGAGCCTGCATTCTTGATTTTGTCAAGCAGCTCAAAAGGCTCGTCAACACAGACTTCAAGGTGCTCGGGGGCAATTTCATTGGCAATTTCAATGCCCTGCTCAAGGTTGTTTGCAATGATAATTTTGCCGTTTGTATCTATTGATGCCCTTGCAATTTCCTCTCTGGGGAGCATGGGAATCTGTCTTTCAAGCTCATCACGCACTGCATATGCAAGCTCTTCGCTGTCTGTAACAAGAACAGCACTTGCGAGTTTATCATGCTCAGCCTGTGAAAGAAGGTCGGCTGCAACATAAACGGGGTTGCATGTACCGTCTGCAAGAACAAGAATTTCACTCGGGCCTGCTATCATGTCAATGTCAACAAGACCGTAGAGCATTCTCTTTGCCGTTGCAACAAAAACGTTACCGGGGCCTACAACCTTATCTGCCTTGGGAACGCTTTCTGTTCCGTATGCAAGAGCGGCAACAGCCTGCGCACCGCCTGTTTTGATTATTGTATCAACCCCCGCAACCTTTGCGGCGCAGAGAATAGCCGAGGGGATGTTGCCCTGTTTGTCGGGCGGAGTAACCATGATTATTTCTTTAACTCCTGCAATTTTAGCAGGGATGGCGTTCATAAGAACGGTTGAAGGATAGCTTGCAGTGCCGCCGGGAACATAAATGCCGACTTTTTCAATCGGTGTGATTTTCTGACCCGAAACAGTGCCGTCACCGTTGTTTATTTCAAAGCCCTTGCGGAGCTGCTTTTCGTGAAAATTCCATATATTTTTCTTTGCAAGCTCGAGAGTTTCGATAAGAGCTTTATCTTCATTCTCATATGCTGCGTCAATTTCTTCCTGTGTAACACGCAGGTTTTCGGGGCATACGCCGTCAAACTTTGCGCTGTATTCTTTAAGAGCCTTGTCGCCGTTCTCCTTAACGTTATTTATAATGTCAGCAACGATTGCTTCAACGCCGCTTTCAAGCTTGATGTCACGGGTGAGGATTTCGCTCTTTTCCGCATTGTCTATGTTAATTATTTTAATCATTTTGCCAACTCCTTCTTGAGCTTCACCATAAGCTGATCAATATCCTCGCCCTTGAATTTATAAGAGGATTTGTTCGCAATCAGCCTTGCGCTGATGGGCATGATTTTTTCATATACTCTCAGATTATTTTCTTTAAGTGTTTTTCCCGATTCAACGATATCAACAATAACGTCGGACAGGCCGAGCAGGGGTGCGATTTCAATTGAACCGTTGAGCTTTATTATTTCAATTTCACGGTTGAGCGAAATATAATAATTTTTTGCAATGTTAACAAATTTTGTTGCTACTCTGAGAGGTCTGTCAAAATCTTCAACATAATCATTCGGGGCGGCAACGCACATGTTGCACTTGCCGAGGTCAAGGTCGAGCAGCTCGTAAATATCAAAATCGCCTTCTTCAAGGATATCCTTGCCGACAACGCCGATATCGGCTGCGCCGTGAGCAATATATATTGCAACATCTGAGGGCTTTACAAGCAGATAGCGCACGCCGTTTTCTTCGTTTTCAAAAACAAGCTTGCGGTTATCGCTGTAAATCTCACTGCAATCGTAGCCTATTGATGCGAAAAGCTCATAAACCTTATCGCCGAGTCTGCCCTTGGGTAAAGCTATATTCAGCATGCCGACACCTCCCTGAGCGCACCGTTTTCAAATGCGTAAACTGTTTTTGCCTTGTAGCCTTCGGGAACAGTGTGTTCAACACGCACCGAAAAACCCTTGTCAACAAAGCTTTCAACAAGCGAAAGAAGCGATTCGCTTCTGTTTGCGGAATCAAAAAGAATAAGAATATCGCTGTCAAATTCACGCTTTTTCTTGTAGTAAAGATTAAGATTATCAAGATAAACGGCAAAGCCGATAGCCTGAGTGTTTTCGCGAAGCTTGCCTGCAAGCTTATCATATCTGCCTCCCGAAAGCACGGCAGAGGGAGCTTTTTCAACATATCCCTGGAAGATGATTCCGTTATAATATTCGGTGTTGTTGAGCACGGAAAGGTCAATATAAAGTCTGTCTGCAAGAGCACTTTTCTTAAGCGAAGCTTCAATGAATTTCAGCTCTTCGCAGGCTTTTTTCATTTCGTCGTTGCAGGCGAGAGAGCAAAGCTCGGGAATTACATTCTCAAATCTGCCGTTAATACCCGTGAGTTTTACAAGAAGCTCGGTTTTTTCAGCTGAAACGCCGTTCTTTTCGCAGATTGTGCGCAAATCGTGAGTGTTCTTGCCCTTAACGCACTGAATAATATCTTTCTTGGTGTTTTCGCCGATTTCAAGCTCTGCGAGCAGAGAGGGGATAAACGCCATGTGAGAAACTGAAAGCACAAAATCCTTGTCAATGGTTTTAAGGCTCTTTGCCGCAAGGTTAAGCACTTCGGTAACAAGATAATTGTCAACCTTGCCGAGAACTTCAACACCCGTCTGCTTGATTTCTTTATAGTCCATTGAGCTGTCGCTCATTCTGAAAACGCTTTCGTTGTAGTAAAGCTTGGTCAATGCGCCCGACAGCTTGGCGTTCTTCACGATTGAAAGAGTAATATCGGGTTTAAGCGCCATGAGGCGGCCGTCTGAATTGTTAAAGGCAAGAATACCCTTGCTTGAAAGGAAATCTCGGTTGTCGCTGTAGAAGCTGTATTCCTCAAACTTTGCCATGCGGTATTCTTTATAGCCCCATTGCTTATAGAGCATTGAAAGTTCATATGTAAGGCTGTCCTCTTTGGACATGGTTGCAAGAAATTCTTCCATATTTTTCTCCTGTAATATTTCATGATGGAATCAGTATAGCACACTTTATCATATTAGTCAATTAGCGATTTACTACGCTAAATTGTCGGATTTTTGAAATGATTTATATAATTTATACAAAACAGCAGGGGCAGCCTTGCAGGGCTGCCCGCTTAATAAGATTATTTACCGTTTACGGATTTGCAAAGGCATTCAAAGCTTTCCTGGCTGATAACGTGTTCAATTCGGCATGCATCGATTGCAGCCTGGTCTTTGCTGACACCTATGCCGATAAGCCATTTTGTTATGGTTTCGTGTCTGTTATAAACATTCTTTGCTATTTCAAGGCCGGCAGGGGTCAACGAAATTGAACCGTCGCCGTCGGTAACAACATAGCCGTGTTCACGGAGGTTTCTCATCGCAACGCAGACACTCGGCTTTGAATATCCAAGCTCTGTTGCAATATCAACAGAACGCACTGCAGATTTCTTTTGGCTGAGAATAAGTATTGTTTCAAGATAATTTTCAGCGGATTCGCCCATTATCATTCGGTTTCACCTCTGCATTTCAATTAGTTGGCTAACTTTATAAAATATAACATATTATATATTATTTTTCAATATTAAATTTTTAAATGTATTCGGTTTTTTTGTTGTTATATTATCGGGTCGGAGTTTCAGTACATTTATCATGTCGGGAATTTTATTAACTGTCCAAAGCGAAACAAGCAGGCCGTTTTCATGCATCGTGTCAACAAAAAGCTTGCTTGCACCCTTGTGATTCGAGTTAATTCCGATTGCGCCGAGAAATTTTGCTTTATCGGCAACAGCCTGTGCCGCAGATTTATCCTTGCTTTCTTCTTCAGTGATTTTATGGTTGAGATAATAGGGGATAACCGAATTTTCACGCACGGTTTCAACCCAATCCTCAAAAACACCCGTGTAAAATACCCTTTCGCTCATGCCTTTGAGCTTTACGAGCTCGTCAACCGCTCCGAGGTTTGCCGTGGATTTGATATCAAGATTAATGAAAGCGTTGCTTTTTCTTGCAATTTCAAGAGCGTTTTCAAGGTAAACTCCTTCGTTTTCGTCCGGTGCATCGCTGTGGATGATGACGGGCGTGCCGTCGGGTCTGAAGCTTACATCAAATTCTATTACCTGGGCACCCCATTCAACGGCAGCCCTTACTGAATATAAGCTGTTTGCAGGAGTCATCATAGCTCCCGCATGGCAGGTGACGGTAAAGCCTTCGGGCAGGTTGCTTATATTTGCAGCTTTAGCTTTTACGAATTTACATTTTACTTCAGATGCGGCACAAACAAGTTTAGGCCAGATTAAATCCATAAAATCAACCCCTTTACCGTCAAATTAAACCATATTTTTGTTTCAGTGTCAAATTAAATTGTTTTTATATTGCATACAATTTGAATAAAAGTTATTGGATTTATCTGAATTATATGTTATTATTATACAAAACACATAGGGAGGCGACGGATTGGAAGAGAACACAAATCTTGCATATGATGAGCAAAATGCAGGGATAGTGATAGACTATGAAAACGGCGTTAAAAATCCGCTGTTGAGAAACAGAAGGTATGTCGGCAACAGAGAACGCATAGGCTACCTGCTTAATGACGTTTCGGGAAGCTTTAACATTGATAAATATAAGGACAGATTTATTTACGATATTGTTAAGCTTGACTTTGACTTTCTTGCGGTTTTCGGTTTGTTTTCCGGATTGTGGGATGTGTTGAACGATACCTTTATCGGTGTTTTGGTTGACCGTACCCGTACCCGCTGGGGTAAATTCAAACCGTATATTCTTTTGGGTAAAATTCCTCTTACGTTACTCGGCTTGTGGTATTGGTTTATGCCGGTCGTCTTTTCGAATACAGCCGCAGATTTTGCTCCTAAACTGATTTTTTACGCTGCGTTTACGGTAATATGCGAAACGGCAGGAACGTTTACCGCCATTGCAAGCACGGGCTTCATGTCGACCATAACGCCTGACCCGATAGAACGAACGGGGCTTATAACAATGGCAAAGCTGTTTTCGGGTCTTGTAGGTGAAAAGTTACCTGAACTTGCCTTCGGTCTGCTGCTTGACCTTGTTAATAACGAGGTTGTTAAGTGGAACAGAACCAATCTGTTTATCGGGTTCGGTATTTTCACGGCTATAGCAGGCTGCCTTATGTCGTTCTATTTTATATGTGTAACTAAAGAAAGAGTCACTCAATCCATTGAAAAACCAAGCATAGTTCAGGGCTTGAAAGCGATTTTGAACAACAGGCCTATTTTGCTTTATACTCTTTCCGAATTCCTTGCCGGATTTGCTGTTGGCAAGAGCAGAATAAACTATTATATTGATGTTCTCGGTTCAGCTACATATCAGACTATTGTAGGCATTCCCGCTTCTCCCATTTCAACAATCAGCTATGCATTTATAACGCCTCTGCGTAAAAAGTTTTCAACCAAAGCTATATGGATTCTTGAAGATGTTTGGACGGATGCCTGCTGGATGCTTGTGTTTGGCATTGGTTCAATCGGCGGAATGAAAAACGGTTTGTATAAGAATAAGTGGGTAATGCTTCCTCTAATGGCGATTGAAGAAATGCTTGAAATGTGCGTTTACGGCTTGAGAAACGTTATTCCCGATGAAATTCTCAATGAAGCCATGGATTATTGCGAATGGAAAAACGGCTACAGAGCTGAGGCGATGACAGGTGTTGCAAGAGATCTTGTTAAAAAGCTGCAGGGCATTGTAATGGGCTCTATTCAGAACTTCATTATGAAAAGAATCGGTTATGTTCAGGGCCTTGCAATCGGTACACAGGCTGACTCTACAAAGTGGTGGATATTTGCAATGGGCACAGGTGTTCCCGTTATTACGGGAGCACTCGGAATTATTCCGAAATTTTTCCATAACCTTAACGGTGAAAAGCGCGATCAGATGTATCGTGAGCTTTTTGCAAGAAGAGAAGCAATGCGCAACGCCATTGACCAGGCAAAGGATGCCGACGAGCTTGCCAAAATTGCTAAAGCGCAGATTAATAAAGAATATGTTCAGGAATAAAAATGAGGGTGTACCGCTTGGACGGTACACCCTGTTTTTTTATCTGTAGCTCATATATATTTCTTCAATGTAATCGTAAAGCTCGTTGCCGCTTTCGGCGTAGTAATAATTACCGTTTGTATAAATATAATTTCCGCTGTCGTTGATAATTATTAGATACTCATATCCCTTGCTGTCGGTTATTGAAAGAGTATAGTAATTTACCGAAGTGTTTTTGATTTTTTCAACGGGAGTAAGCTTCATTCTGTTATATAATTCGGCAGCCTTGTTTATTTTTTCTTGACTGAAGCACGAATAATAATAATCCATTCCGGATGTAGCGAGCGAAAAGCCTGCGCAAACAGGATTTTCAATCTTTTTGCTCATCGGAGCGCACTCAACCGTCTGATTTGATATTGTGAATTCAATCTCAAAGTCGGCGGGTATTTTCATTTCTTCGTCAATGCAGATATTAAGCTTTATTTTGTATCTTCCGTTTTCGGGGTTGTTAAAATATTTGTTCAAAGGAAGATATGTAACGTGGCTGTATCTGACTTTTCCGTTGAGCTCATAGATTTTGCTGTCCGAATGTTCTCTTATCTGCTCCGTGTCAACCCATCCGCCGTCAACGTGTTTTTGCATGGTGTATTCATCAGTGTAGAAATATTTGTTATCACCGCTGCAGCCGAAATTCAGATAAATATATGCACCTGAATAAGAGTCAACATCTGCTTTTACGCCATAAAGCGCAATTCCGTTGCTGAGATTGCTTGTTATATCCGTTAAAACATATTTAATCTTCGGCTCGGCTTTGTTTTCAATAACATCTGCTGCAGATTTGGTCACATAGCCGTCAATCGATAAAGGGTAAGTATGTAACCGGGTTGATGTTTGCTTTTTTGACGTGGCGGTTTCTTTTGAGGATAATGAGCTTTTTTCTGCAGGCCTGATGCTCAGAATCTTTGTTGACGTTTCGGTTTCCGATATGGTTTTTTCAGTCGGCTGAACGTTTTGAATTGTTATTGATGAATCCTCCGCTTGTGAAGAAATGCTTTCGGAGCTGCCTGTTTCAACGTTGTTTTTCTTTTGGCAGGCACACACCGTAAAGCAGATTATAAATACGAGAAAAACTACAATGAATCTTTTCATTCTTTTGTCCCTTTCTGTTTGTCGGTTTGTCAAAAATCGGCCCTTAACTGACTTTCAAGCATAAGAAGCTGATAAAGCTCTGCGCCTTCCTCTGTATAATAATTCCAGTTTACGGAGCCGTCAGGCTCGATTTCAAAATAATATTCATACCCCTCGTCGTCGATAATTGAAACACTTAACTGGTTAACCGCTCTGTCGCCTCTGGGCAGCTCATTGAGCTCAAGATGATTATAAAGCTCTGCTATTTTTACGATTTCCTCCGCTGAGTATTGATTGAAATTAAAGTTTGAGTTATCCTGAGGCTTGATTGAAACGGCAATCGGAGTGCCTGCGATTTTCTGAGCGCCGTAAACCCGAGTTGTTATATATTTTGTTACCGTGAATTCAATCGTGATTTCTGTTTTAGTGTTTGTGTATGCGGGAATATGAACACGGTATCTGCCGTTTTCAATGTTCACAAAGAATTTTTCAACGGGAAGCTGCAGCCAATCATATTCGTTCTGACCGATAAATTTTGTTTCCGTAACATTGTGTTCTCTTATCTGCTCAACTGTCTGCCAATTTCCGTCAATCTGCTTGTCGATTGAATATCCTTCGTCAAAATTGACTCTCTGTGTGCCGTTGTTTGCGAGATAAACGGTGATGAAACGGTCAGTAACCTCAAGGCTCCAAAGTGTTAATTCGGGAACGGGCGGAGTGAAAACAACATCTGAAGTTAGATATCTAAGTGTTTTTTCGCTCTGCGGATTCCCCTGAGGTGCGGTAGTGTTGAGGTTATTCTGCTCTATTCCCTGCGCAACCGACATGCTCCATTCAACATAGTCATGAATATCTGTTGTGTTTTGCTCGGGTGACGGAGGAACATAAAATTCAGATGCCTGATATATGCTTTGTGCTGCTTCAAAAAGCTCTGCGCTGTTGAATTCAATGTTTTGGTTTCCGCTGCTGTCGGCGTTATTATCAAATGCGTTTTTGTCGTGTACGTAAAAACTGTAGTTTATGCCGTTTTCGTCTGTCAGATTAAATGTATATGCGAACTGACCGTCCATGCCGTTTATACGGTTTTCGGAATCGGGAGTCCAGACCGAATTTTTCAAAAGCTTTTGAATTTGTTTAAGATTATCCTCGGTGAGGTCTATAACATTCTGCGGTGCATAGTTGATATACATTGTGCCGTTTGTGAAATCCGAAGCCGTTCTGCCTGCATTAAAAAGCGGAGGGTTGTATCCCGGGTTAAGTCTGTCATAGGTAAGGCTCGGCTTTGTGAAAGGCGAGGGAGAAAGGTCATCAACCTCAAAGTCAATTTTCAGTTCTTCATAAGCCTCGCCGCCGTCGCTGAGAACAAAGAGAGTAATAATATATTTGCTTTCTTCAACGTTATCAATATATTTTGAAAGCTCCGCAAAATACAAAACCTCTTTTTCGGCATTTCTGCCTGACGGCACTTTTATGCTGTCGTTAGATGAAAGCGTTTTTGCTTCCAAAGAAACTTTATTGCCGTTTTCAACCTTTTCAAGCTCAAAATAATCGCTTATTCTGTAGTCTTTTTCGCTGTCAAGGCATTTGAAACTAATTGCGGCAACAGGTTTTCCGAAGCAGTCGCTCACAAGCTCAAAGCTTGATGCTTCAAGCATATCAAGGTTTGTTCCGCTGAAACCTGAACCGAAAATACCTTTGGTATAAACCCTGACCTTTGAATAGAGAGCCTTAAGCTGTTTTTCTGCTCTTTGATAAGCTCTTTCACGAACATCAAGGTTATATTGCACTGAGGCGTTGCCAATTTTGATTCTTTCAAAATCTGTTATCTCGCCGTTTTCATCAAGTGTTGCGATGAACGGAACGGTGGCGGGTATTTCCGTAGGTGAAAGGTAATCCTCATAGCGAAGAAGCTCTGAATAATGAATGTCAAAGTCAAACACCTTGTAATAGCCGTTAACCTTTGTGCCGTCTTTGCTTACGTCGGTAACCTTAACTCCCGCAACGCCGAGAGTGTAGCTGTCAGCACCCGGTGTTTCTGCGTATTTTATTTCAATAAAATCCTCAATTTTAGTTTGAAGTTCATCATATTCATCTTTTTCGTAAACTGCATTTGTAAGGCACACTGCGCCTGCAATAACGCAAACCAGAGCGCAGGCAATTATTGCAACAACCTTGGGCTTTTTGAAATTCAGAATGTTGACAACACGTTTTTTAACTCCGTTTTCGCCGAAGGACAGGGGAGCGCCAAAGGCGAGCTTCTGGTTTGCCCCAATGTTGACGAGGGTGAAGCTGTATGCCTTCTTTGCATCAGTGCCAAGCTTGCGAAGAACGCTTTCGTCACAGCTCATTTCCATATCGTGTACCATCAGATTATATCCGACCCAGACAAGCGGATTGAACCAGTGGAGCATAAGCACAGCGAAAGAAATCAGCTTCGTTATGTGGTCAAAACGTCTGATATGATTCTTTTCATGAAGAATAACATATTCTTTTTGGGTTTCCGTAATGCCGAACGGCAGATAAATTTTCGGCGAAAAAAATCCGAGAACAAACGGAGAGCGGATTTTGTCGCATTCAAATATGTTGCCTTCAAGCTTCGTTGCAAAGCGAACCTGATTTTTGATTTTAACGAGTGATATAATGCCGTAAGCAGCCATCGCCGCAATTCCGATTATCCATATGACCGATGAAGCGGCTGTGATTATCTGCATGGGGTTAACGCTTGCCGTAATCTGCGCCGTCGGTAAAACAGGGTTGATGAGCGTATCGGCTGCTGAGATACCTGTTTCAATTTCGGGGATCTGCATGGTTGCTATATTCTGAGGCACATAGCTGTATGATGTTGCGCTGCCTGCCGATGATTGCTGCGGCGCAGAGAAAAGATTGAAAATGCTCAATACCGATGAAAAAGAAAACGGACAGAGAAGCCGAAGCCCCGCAACAGCCCACAGACAATAGGAAAATATTTTAGGTGCTTTTTTCAGCAAAAGGCGTATTAAAATTATAGCCGTTGTTATGTAGCTTCCTGTTATACTCATGTTCAAAACAGTTATAAAGCTCTGTTCAAGAAAATCAAGCATTTTCATCCCTCCTTATGTGAGTTGATAAGCTCAGTGAGCTTTTGTGCCTCCTTTTCGGAAAGGGTCTTACCGCCGAGAAAAGAGGCAAGAAATGAAGGCAGAGAGCCCTCAAATGTGCGCTCAACAAAGCATTCGCTTTCGTTTGCCTGCACTTTTTCTTTAGGTACAAGCACCGAAACAACTGCGTTTTCATTTTGAATAAGCCCTTTTTCGCACATTTTGCGGATTGCGTTATAGGTGGTTGATTTTTTCCAGCCGAGCTTTTCCTTGCATAGCTCAACCAGCTTTCCCGAATTCACGGGCGCATTTTCCCATATTACGCACATGAATTTATACTCGCTGTCCCATAAAGTAAGGTCGCTCATTTTAATTCCCCGTT
>JBGVNA010000097.1:0-9767 GCA_045125175.1 Acutalibacteraceae bacterium | reverse complement strand
AATAAAAGCGCCCGAAGCGGCGATAACCGTTTGCGAATATCCCTCTCCATATCTTACGGGAGTATTTGATGATATTATCAAAAACGGCGAATATCCGTTTTCCTGTGTGCTTGAAACAAACAGAGGCTGCCCGTTTAACTGCTGCTACTGCGATTGGGGCGAGCTGGGCTCTCCCGTGCGCCTTTTTCCGCTTGAAAGAGTTTTTGCAGAGCTTGAATGGATGTCGGATAACAATATTGAATTTGTTTATTGCGTTGATGCAAACTTCGGCATGTTTGAAAGAGATTATCAGATTGCAGAAAAGCTTGTCGAAATGAAGGAGAGAAATAACCATCCCTCCCGTCTGCAGGTTTCTTATGCGAAGAACAATCCCGATATGGTTTTCAAAATCAACCGTCTGCTTGCTGAGCACGGAATCGGCAAGGGCGCAACGCTTTCCCTGCAGAGTATGTCGGAGGATGTGCTTAAAAATATCGGCAGAAGCAATATTGACAGAAGAGAATATAAACGCCTTCTCAAAATGTATAACGATGCGGGTATTTCAACATACACCGAGCTTATAATCGGTCTGCCGGGCGAAACCCTCGCAACCTTTAAAGAGGGCTTGTGCGAGCTTCTTGAATTGGGTCAGCATAAATCCGTGACCACATATCATTGCGAGCTTCTCCCCAATTCCCGAATGAGCACGAAGGAGTTCAGAGAAAAATATAAAATCGAAACGGTATCAACCGTGCTTGAGCAATATCATTGTGAGGATATGGAAAACACTCTTTCGGGCTTCTCCAACCTTGTGGTCGGAACAAGCACAATGAGCAAAGAGGATTGGGTTGAAGCGAATGTTTTTTCCGATTTTCTTCAGGCATTCCACCATCTCGGATTGACACAGGCTCTGGCTCTGTATGTCAGAAATGAATGCAATGTCAGATACATTGATTTCTACAGCGGAATTCTTGATTATATTGAAAACGAAACTTCGTTTTTGAAAGAAATATACACTCTTGTACGTAACACCTTGTCTGATTTTGTGGCAGGCAAGGGCGGATTGGTTTATCAGAATCCGATATTCGGAAAAATAACTTATCCTTTGGAAGAAGCGATTTTTCTGCTGTGCGCATATGATATGGATAAATTTTATGATGAAATCCGTAAATTCTTATCCCGCTACTGTGACAGCGAGTTTTTGAATGAACTGATAAAATATCAAAAGAGCATAATCGTTCTTCCCGATTGTAATGATAAGGAATGCAGCTTTGATTATGATTTTTATTCGTATTTTTCCGCTGTGCTTTCAGATGAAAAAACGGAGCTTATAAAAAAGACAAGCAGATACCGTTATTCTGCTCAGATTAAAACCTGTAATTGGGATGACTATTCACGCTATGTTATCTGGTACGGCAGAAGAAACGGCAGGTCACTGTTTTCAAACAAACCAAATACAATTTCTTCATTTTGATTGAAGATTGATTTTACAGAGGATTTCAACATGAATAAGAACGATTACTCTGTTTTTCTTACTGTTGGTAATCAAAAACAAAAAAATTTATGCGAAAAGCTGTTGTCAATAACGGGAATAAAAAACAACTGTGATATCACCGTTGTATCCGATGACGATTTCGGCTGCAGGCTCGGCTCGGGCGGAGCTGTTCTGAACATTCTTCTCAGATATTATAGCGGCAATGAAAAAATGCTGATTATAAATTCTGGCGGAATGAGCAAAAGGTCGGTAAACTTCTCGTTAAGAGGCAAGGCTTTTGCCAATATTCTTCGCAACGGCGAAGCGGTTACTCTGCTTGAACAGATTATAAACGATGCTCGCAGGATTATGGATTCCGTTGAGTCGGGAATGCTTATCTGCTGCAGTGATATTCTTGTAAAGGCAGATAATATTGATTGCTCCGAAAGCTTCGGTGTCTGCATTAAAACCGATACTTTAACAGGTTCAAGACACGGTGTTATGCTTTGCGATGAAACGGGCAAGGTTATTGAATATCTGCATAAACGCCCTGCAGGCGAACTGCAGAAGATTTGCGGTGATTCCGTTCTTGTCGATACGGGTGTGAGCTATTTTACGGGGGATTTAACGGCAGCTTTGCATGAGCTTGCCGCTGACGATAATTTTTCAAAATTGCTTTTCAGCAGAGAATTTGAGCTGAATCTTTATTCGGATATTATTAACCTGCTTTGCGAGCGCACGGATGAAGAGGAATATTTAAAAAGAGAAACTCAGAATGAGCTTCACAGAGAAGCCAAGAAAATTCTGTTCAGCAGGCTTTCAGGTTTTTCAATGAAGGCGGCAGAGGCTAAGGACCAGCAGTTTTTCCACTTCGGCTCAACCAAGGAATCGCTTGAAAATATTTTTCATCTTTCGGATGCAAACGTCAAAAGTCTGAAAATAAACAGCTACACGGATTCCGAATGCGAAACCGGCGTAAATGTGCTGTTTGACAATGCACACATGATTTCCTGCAAAATCGGAAACAAGTGTATAATCAGCGACGTATCTCTTGAAAATATTTCAGTGTCGGATGAAAAGGCAGTTTGCGGTCTGAAGCTTTCAGACGGCTCGTTTGTGACTGTGATTTGCGATATTCATGAAAATCCCAAGGATGAAATCGGCGGCGTTCCGCTCTGGAAACTGCCCAGATTTTATAAGGGCAAATCATTCACGGATTCGCTGAAAAAATACTATGCACAGGCAGAAGAAGAAAAATTCAGCCTTGAATACTGCTTTGAAAATGCAGATTACGATTATCATTTTATCAGATATCAATATCTCAACGATATGAACGGGTACACCGTGAACCGTGACTATCTTAAAAAAAGGCGTGAAATAACGGAAGAATTTTTTTCTTCAAGAAAATCCTTGGATAAGGCGGCGTGTCTGAAAGACCGCGTTGAGATTTCGCTTCCGCTTAGAATAAATCTCTCAGGAACATGGACCGATGCAATGCCTTATTGTGTTGACAACGGCGGAAAAGTAATAAATGCGGCAGTTGAAATTGACGGACAAAAGCCTGTTAAAGTGATTGCCGAAAAGCTTGACGGCAAGGAAATTGAGTTTTGCAGCGACGGCAGCAAAATGATTTTCTGCTTTGACGGGAATAAGGATGAAGAGGATTTATCCGATTTTAATTTGCATGCAGCGGTGCTGAAAGCTCTGGGGATTACCAAAGAAACCGTTTTGGAAACAGGCTTCAGGCTTACAGCTTGTGTCGACGGCATCGATAAGGGCTCGGGGCTTGGCACAAGCAGCATTCTGCTTGGCGGCTGCATAACGGCACTCGGAGAATTGCTGGGCTTTTGTTACGGCAGAGATGAAATCATACAGATGGTTTTTGTTGCCGAACAGATTATGAAAACAGGCGGCGGCTGGCAGGACCAGATCGGCGGTCTGATACCCGGTGTTAAAGCAGGAACTTCTGCTTCGGGTACGCAGCAGCATGTTTCGGTTGAAGAAATCGTTTTGTCCGATTATTTTGAAAAGCTGTTTTCGGAAAGAGCAGTTCTGATTCCTACGGGGCAGCGCCATTTCGGGCGTTTTGTTGTCAATGATGTTGTGAACCGTTATCTTGAAGGCAATGAAGAAGCGATTGCGGGTTACCGTAAAATCCTTGCGCTGAACGATAAGCTTACCGAGAGCCTTGAAAATGATGATTATAACGGCTTTGTCCGCTGCATAAACAGCCACCGTGAAACATTAAAAATGATTTCTCCCAAAGTTACAAACCCCGCGATAGAAGCGATGGTTACCCGATGCTTTGAGATAGCCGATGCAATATCATATCTCGGAGCGGGCGGCGGCGGATACCTTCTTGCAATTCTGAAGGAAAACATTTCTCTTGACGAAACCGAAAGATTTATAAAAGAAAAATTTCCTTCAATAAATTCAGATGTTAAAAAAATTAATATATGCCGTGAAATATAAACCCGTCTGTTGACAAGCCAACAGACGGGTTTTATTGCAGTTGTTAAAATCAGCAGATTTCAGCATCAAGATTGAGGGTCTTTTTCAGACGTTTGCCTTTCCAAACAATTTTGACGGCATAATCATACAAATCAGAGAACTTTTTCTCTTTGAAATGCAAACAGGTCTTTTGCTGTTTTGGATTCCTGATATCTGTATTACAAATATCCTCAAAATAATCTTTCCAATTATATTTGAATTCTACGATTCGATCTTTATTGTCGGGCGTGACAATCATCTCCTGCTGATAGCGGAGCATATCATCGAATTCTTCCGTGTTGGCGTTGAATATTCCGGTGAATTCTTTTATTTCAGAGAAAAACTTTTCAATATCGAGAGTGGCAAAAATAAACTGACCTTCCTGAAACTGCCAATAGATATCCCCGATGAGACTGTCAGTGAAGCCCAGACCTTCTTTGCCTTCAAGAAAGCCGTCCAGGCTTCTGCAAACCCGGTCGGTAACTGATTTTATGAAAGTGTTGTTGCTGTTACTCCAATCATAGAGGGAGGTATAAAAATCATAGTATGAAATATTTTTTTCTCTTCGAAGATAAACCGCAACATATGTCAGCAGACCCATGCAGTGAAAGCCCTGAACCATAGTTGAAATTCTGAAAGCGTTTCGCCAGTCGTTTCTGCTCATGGTACTCGTTTCAACGATGATCTCTGATTTCGAACCGAGCGAATCTGTGTCGCATGATTTGCTTCTGTTAAGGCAAAGGTTTGCTTTAACGGTTTTAACTTTATATTTTTCAATAAATTCGGGGGTATACATTGTTGTGTTGGGGAGCATTTCAAACGGCGCAACCTGAATAGAATTATGCTGACCTGCCTCAATAACGCCTGCAAGGCTTTTGCAGAAGCTTTCATATGAATCGCCCGGCAAGCCTAAAATCAAATCGGTATAAGTCGGAATACCGGATTTTGCATATTTGTTAAGAGTTTCTGACAACTTCTCCAAACTCATATTTTTTCTTCTGATATTTTTCAGAACTTCAGGAGAGAGGCTTTGACACGCAACCGATACACCGTTGGTTAAGCCTGCTTGTGCGAGCTTATAGTTAATGTCAAACACTTTGTCGGTTTTATCTTTCGCTGCAAATGACTCTATTTTTTCGGGATAACCGTGAAGCTTTTTTTGCTCAACTATGTAATCAACGATTTTTTCGTCACGGTCAAGAATGCCAAAGTTTGCGTCGGCACAAAAGCAAAAAGAAATTTTGTTTTTTGCAAACCAGTCTATTTCCGCTTTTATTTTTTTCATTGGAAAGGTTCTGAACTTGTTTTCGCAGTATCCCCAATAACAAAAAACACAGCTGTACGGACAGCCTCTGTTTGTTTCAAAAACAACATCAAATTGAGTTCCCTTATATTTAGGATTATTTATTATGCTGTCAAATAATCCGTTTGTATAAGGGGAGGGAAAATCACTTATATCATCGGGAATTTCCTTTGGAGTTACAAAAAAATCCGTTTCTCTTCTGTATGAAATATTTTTCAGTTTTTCAAAAGGCGATCCGTTTTTCAGAGCGCAGAGCAATTCTTTGAAAGCAACCTCGCCCTCACCGCTTATGAGAATGTCTATAAATTCATATCTCTCAAGATATTCCGTGTTTTCGGGGATGTTAGGTCCGCCAAAAACCGTTATGCAATCGGGCCATTTTTCTTTTATTGCTTTTGCCAAAGACAGATTGTATTCCGTGTTCCACAGATAGCAGGAAAACCCTATAAGATACGGATTTTCAATGTTCTCAACAACCAGAGAGATATCATCTTGCATAAAGATAAATTCACCAAGACGATATTCGGAACGGATTTCTTCGAATTGCCATGAATATGCGGCGATTGCGCCTGCGGAATAAGGCAAATAGACCGAGCCGGGCAATTTGTTGCTCGGCTGCGAAAAATATACGTTTTTCATTTTTCTTTCTCCCAATATAATAACAAAATAGAAGAAACCTGCTTATAAACAAAATCCGCTTAAATCATTTGCAAATTTAACATTTCCACGTTGTTTAATTGCATTTTCAAAAATAAATCAGCATGTTCCTTAAGATGTTACCATATTAATTATAAACTATTTGTATAATAACGGTCAACAATATTTCTGAAAAAGAATAAAGTTATACAAATTGTAAACTTATTTTTCGTTTTTTGGACATATAAAGAAAAAAGCGAACGTTTTTGCATATTTTGTTTGGGTTTTGTCTGCAAAAAAACCGTCGGAGCTTAAAACTCCGACGGCTTTTGAACTTTTTTTTCGTTTTCTGACTTTTGTTAAGCTTTTTGACCGAAAGAACATACCGAATAAATAAGATATGTTATCATTTCGGGGATCCGTCAAGGGAAACATAATGTTATCATGGGTTAATTATGTTGATTACAGCCACATAAATACCGCCGAAAACACTGAATGCCGTAACGGCAATGAGAACATATTTGATAACTTTTTTTGCAATTGCACCGTCATCAATTTTTTTAATCTCCGTGCCGCATACGGGGCAAAAATTCTTTTTCTGACCAACCTTTTCACCGCATGACGCACATTTAAGATTTGCCGTTTTTATTCTGACATATATATAAACCGGCAGACTGTAGAAGTTGAACAGTATCGCCATAAGGCACCAGAGAACAGCTTTCATCTGATGCCTGTATGCATCAATAAAAATTACGGCAGCTAAGATGAAGTTAATAATAATGAAGCAAATCCAGACTGCGCCTCCCGTCAACAAACCGATAATCATTGCTCCCATTCCTGCCATTGCTGTTTCTCCCCCTCATGTTTATGATTATTTTATCATATAGCCTCCTGATGTTCAACCGTCAATAAAATGTAAGATGAATATTTTTTCGGTTGTTGTCAGAGTACAAAAAACGAACCGACGGTTGATTTTTTCGCCTTGCGGTTTAGTTATGCTAAATAAATGCGTTATTGCTTTTTTGATATTTTCGGATTATTATTTGACTGTAAACAGCGCTGTTAACAAAAAACGGAGGTAATAACATAATGATTCATATAGGAGAAACCATAAAAAAACTTCGCAAAGAAAAAAATATTACTCAGGAAGCCCTTGCAAATTTTATAGGGGTATCTTATCAAAGTGTAAGCAAATGGGAAAGATATGAAAGCTATCCGGATATAACGCTCATTCCGTCAATCGCTGCTTTCTTCGGCGTTACAACGGATATGCTTCTCGGCGTGAATACCGCAGATAAAGAAAACAGAATAAAAGCCTATGAAGAAAAATATAATTCGCTCAAAGCACAAAGAAAGTTTGAGGAAGCAAGTAATCTTATGAAGGAAGCCATTGCCGAATTTCCCGGCAATTATCTGTTTCTTGCAAACTATATGAACTCTCTTATTTTGCTCTATCCTTATAAAGACGAACGCAATTTAAGCATTAAACCTGAGGTTGAAAGAGTTTACGGTGTTATTCAGACTCACTGCACAAACGACCGCCTCAGAGTATGGACAAAAGGGCTTATGTGTAACTTTCTTCAGGAGCTGAGCGAAACGGAAAACAGCGGCGTTGACATATCCGAAATCGACCCCATTCTTGAAGAAATGCCCGTCATGAGAAACACAAGAGATTATATGGCAATGATGCTTTATCCTTTCGGCAGCGAAAAAAGAAATATGGCGTGCGCAAAGGGTCTTTCCGAAATGATTCAGCTCATTGGCGAAATCATCAACCGCAAGGCAAGCAATATCCTTGAACGCGACCCGAATATTATTGAGGCATATCTGAATTTTGTTAAAACCGCCATGCCTGACGGTGATTACGGTCAGAGCAGTTATCTTGTTATATTCAACTACGGATATCTCGGCGTTATCAAACACCATAACGGTGATGACAAGGGTGCGCTTGAATGCTTCAGAAAAGAAGCCGAGCTTGCGGTTGAATATGAAGCGATGCCGGATATCACAACACATACTTCATATCTTGTTGAAGGGCTTGAATTCGATAAAACAACAGCCTTCAAAGGCGGATGTGATAATATTGCTCATGCAATTAAAAAAGCTTTGTTGAGCGGTTATCCTCTTTCGGATGAATTCAGAGCAACCGAAGAATTCAGGAAAATTGTTGAGTCAATCAGATAAGAGTTAATGGCGGCTTGATATATATCCGTGAGCATTATTTCGATTAAAATGACTTAGCTTTTACGCTGACTGTTCAAAGATTGTCATAAAAATTATTGACAATCTTTGAAAAAGGTTTACAATTATATCAGCAGTTAACAAACTGCAAAAAAGGAGGTAATTTTATGGAAGCAATCACAGAGATCTTTGCAATGCTTCAGGAAATTTTCTCATTTGTTGGCGAAATGGAAGCGTCTGGCATGCTGGATGTACTCAAGAATGCACTTTCAGCAATTATCGAATTATTTGGTTTCTTTTCTTTCTGATTTTTAAATCGAGTGAGCTGCCTCGTCTATATGGCGAGGCAGCTTTTATATAAGTAAGTTTAATTTTCACAAAACCAATCTTTTCGTTACATTATTTTTGATTGCGAAATAATATTATAATGTAATTACGGATTTGTCGAGGATGTCAAATATAAGAAAAAGCCGCCCTAATAGGGCAGCTTAATTAGATTGATTTAATGCTTTAATATAAATTTGCATTTTGGGAAGTTGCTACAACCGATGAACGGTCCATATTTTCCGTTTCGTTCAACTAGATTTCCACCACATCTCGGACAAATTCCAATCGCTATTTTTTGTTCTGTTTCTTGCTTTTTTTGTTTTGCTTCAGCAACTTGTTCTTTTTTAGCTTGTACTCCGCTTGTTTTTGCAGAATCAAGTATATTTAAGATGCTTTTCATATCTTCAATAGAAATTTTTTCTTCAACTGAAATTGATTCTATATGGCGTTTTATTTCGTTTATATATAAAACTGTAGATTTTGTTGCCTTAACTCTTAATTTGCCGTTTGAAGAAAAAGCAACAATTGGAAAAATTGGAATATCATATTTATCTTTCAAAAGGGTTTCAACCGTTTTAAAATGCCCATAGTTCTGGTGGATCGGGTTTTTAAATTTGCAGCGATTACCGTATATGTTTTGAGTCCAATAATCTTCAAATTCATTTCCGTAAATGATTCCCTTGTAATTTTTGGTTTCAATAATAAATATGCCATATGTTGAAACTATCAAATGGTCAATTTGGTGTAAACCATTTTCATCTTTTATTATCAAATCGTTTATAGTGGTGTATTTTTCTTTTGGCAATTTATCCAAAATGGAAGCGACTCTTTTTTCGCCTGCTTTGCCTTTGAGTTTTGGTAATATTAAACCTCTAAACAGAGCTAATGCAATTACCAATGCAAAAGCCCACCATATTTCACCAAGTAAACTGATAAAAGCTTTAATTAATTCAACAATGGAGGCTGACATTCTTTCACTTCCTTTTTTGTAGCACTCTATATTAAATATAGCACACCTTTTGAAATAAATAAACCCTTAAAACACAAAAACTCCCTCTGCTGTTTCCAACAGAGGGAGTCGGTTATATCAGATATAGACATCGACGGTTAAGTCTTCCCATTGATACGGGCGGAGATATTTACCCGTCGACTTTCTGTGTTTCAGAGCGTCACCGTAGCCGATGTCAACTCTTAAAAACAGGTCAGTCCTATTAACCTTTGATAGCTGCCTGTGCAGTATAGCATCAAGGGATGACTTTTTACCACACTTAGCAACGTTTGAGATTATACCATTTTGATTTTCGTTTTTCAATAGGTTCGGGAAAAATTGTTGTAATTCAGTCAAACCGATTACATCCCCGATATGTAGAGGAGGTT
>JBGVNA010000096.1:0-2331 GCA_045125175.1 Acutalibacteraceae bacterium | reverse complement strand
CAATAAGAAAGGCCGATGCGAAAATAGATTATATCATTACAGTCGGCGGTGGATTTTAAAAATAAAGCCTTGTTCTCATTTGTGAGAGCAAGGTTTTTGGTTTTGTTTAATTATTTGATTGACTTTACTTGGCTAAAGTGATAATCTTAATATATACTTTTTCGGAGGGATTGAAATGAAAAAACACTTCAAAAAGCTTGTTTCTGTTTTGCTTTGCGTCAGCATGGTGTTTTCGCTGTGCGCGTCGGGAGCTTCTGCAGCAGATAATGCAGAAATCGTAACCGTTTCATGCAAAGAAGCTTCAGAAAATCTAAATGCCGACGTGCCTGTTATTTTTGTAACGGGATTGGAGGGCGAATATTACAAAGGTCTTTCAACAGAAACAGAGGAGGACGATGTCAGAATTTGGGGGCCCGAAACAGATGTTATTCTCGATGTGGTAATTAATAATATCGGCAAGCTTCTGCTTTATCTGGTGTTTAATAACTATGATGCAATTATTGACTTGCTCGGCGAAGCGGCAGGAGAGATTTTCGGCGATTTTTCATGCAATGAAAACGGCGTGCCCAACCCCGACACAGGCAAAAAGAACACAAGCAGTTATGAGTTAAAACCTGTAAACGGTTATGAAAATTCCTATAACTTTATTTATGACTGGCGTCTTGATATGAGCACGATTGCTGCTCAGCTTGATGAGTATGTAAAATATGTTATGGAGCTTACCGGCTCGGATAAAGTTGCATTTGCTGCAATGAGCATGGGTAATGCGGTTATGACTACATATCTTTATGAGTATTATTACACGGCCGAGAATTATTCTCAGCGCAATCATATAGATTCAGTTATATTCATTGCGGGCGCAATGAACGGTGTCGGAACATGCGAAGACCCGTTTTCCGGCAATATGGCAGTTGACAGCACGTCGCTTATGCGCATGCTTTCCGAATTAATGTGCGGCAACGAAAGCGCAGAAACTGTTTATAAAGTGCTTGAAGTTCTTTATTCATTGGGCATGTTTGAACCCATCGTTAATTATGTAAACAATCTTAACACTCAGCTTATTGAGCACGGGCTTAACGATGCTGTTATCGATACTATAGGAACAGTGCCCGGCTTTTATGCTCTGATGGGCGCAGAACGCTACGAACAAACAAGGGCATTCATCTTCAACACTCCCGAAAAACAGGCAAAATACGCCAAAATAATCGAAATGTCGGATTATTATCATGAATGTGTGCAGGCAAACAACACAAAGGTTATTCAATCCATGCTTGATGACGGAATAAACACCGCAATTATTGCTGAATACGGTTACACAATTATACCCATTACTTCGGATAATGACCGTATGAGTGACGGAACAATTGCAACAGACCGTGAAAGTTTCGGCGCAACCTGCGCAGAGGTTGACGGGACTCTCGGCGAAAATTACAAACAGGCAAAGGAATGTGGATGCGGAAAAAATCATATTTCTTCCGATAATCAGATAGATGCATCAACCTGCGCATTTCCCGATATAACGTGGTTCGGCAAGTATCTTCGCCATACATCGGGCAATGAGTATCTTGCAGAGCTTGCAAATCTTATTTTTTACAGTGAAGAGCAGGTAACAGTTTGGACTTACAGCGAATATCCTCAGTATCTGATAAATCTTGACGGAGAAAGCCTTGTCCCTCTTACAGCTGAGAATGCGGGAGAGGTTGTTCCTTATGAGAAAACAACTGCTCTCGGAAAATTCTTTTCAAAATAAATCAAAAGCTGTATCAAGCCAAAAACTTGATACAGTTTTTTTTATCGGTTAAGAATATAAATCGCAAGATTAAGATAGCCTGCAAAGGTTACCCAAAGCAGATACGGAATTTGAAGCAAGCCTGCTACGGGGCTGATTTTTGCGAATTTTATAATCATTATAACAATTGTTATCCAAAGCAGAATAAGCCATATGAAAGAGAAAAGATATGCTTCCATATTGAAGAATATTATGCTCCAGAAAAAATTGAGGAACAAGTTAATGCCATAAACTACTAAAGCTCTGTTAGACTGTATGGGCTGATTCTGACGCTCGCTAAATATGATTGCTGCACTTATTCCCATAAGAATATACAGGATAGTCCACACTATCGGAAACAGAATTGACGGCGGCGCAAGCGGCGGTTGTACTATTCGGGAATAAATATCCATGCTGTTCGCTGTCAGCAATGCCGACAGACCGCCAACGCCAAGCGCAATTGCAACGGAAATAACATAGGTCTTGATTTTGTTTTGCATATCTTTCACCTCACAGTATTTTATGCATCCAAGGGGAGGGGATATGCAAAATTTTATTCAGAC
>JBGVNA010000095.1:0-2916 GCA_045125175.1 Acutalibacteraceae bacterium | reverse complement strand
ATGTGGTATTCGATTCTACATTTCTTCTTCTTTTGAAAAATATCTTATTATTTGCAGGTGATGGTAGATTTCCTTTGATTGAAAATAGTATATCTTCATCTTATCTGGCAACCATCGTTTATTTGGATCAAATTGATAAAGAACTCTTTGACTATATAGAAAAACGGTGTCCTTCAATTAATAATTTCAAAATGATTCGTTATGTTGATGATTTGTATATTTTGATATCAACGACTGATGATGAGCAGAAACTACGCAAAGAATATGTGGATATCCGGAATGAATACTCTTCTGTCTTACAAAAATGGGATTTGTCACTAAATTCGAAAAAATGCAAATTTGGGAAAGCATCTGAAGTGAATGAAGAGTTAAAGAAGTCTCTTTACCACGACTCCGATTTTGAAGAGCAATCAACAATCTGTAATATGTATCCTGAGCGGTTGACTGATTTTTTGTCCGAACTTGCGACGATTACTAAAACGAGAAGTCTTGATGTTGAGCAGTATAATGAATTGATTGAAGCATGTTTTGATCTGGAAGATACAGACTTTGTGCCGGATGAGTTATTTAACTTTTTCGTTTATGACTCGAAAAGAGATGAGTTGCCAGAAGAACAGACCAAAAATCTAACTCAAATCGTCAAAAATGATATTGGCATAATAGCTTTAGATCCCAAGCGCCTTGGAACTCTCGTTATGAAAACGAAAGACAGTCAAGCAATCAAAGCACTTTTGAATGAATTGTTTAAAAGAAATCGAGCGGACAAATGGAATTCTTATGATACAACTATTGCGATAACGTATCTTTTAAACAGTGGATTTAGGCATCTGGATTTATTAGAACGGTTGGAAGAAAACAGCGAAGAAGTATATGAATATTACTGGCTTAATTGCAGAAACACATTCTTAAACGTCTTCAATGGAAGAGAAAGTATTGCTACCCAAATCGAATTGGTTGGCAATGATTGGATTGTCTATTTTCTCTATTTCATGTATTTGGGTGAAAGGAAAAAAGGTAATTCCTTGACAGAATATTCATACTATAAAAGCTATTTTGATAGGTTAACCGCGGACATAGCTTTTTTTGTGGTTGATTCTAAAGACAAAAAACCAAATTACAAAGGTTATCACAGAAAAAATAGCTTTATTTCTTTTTATAATAGCGTTGACGGGTCTAAGGAAATAATTGAACAAGCGCACAGGCTTCGAAACGCAAGTCCTCTAAATCATTCTTCTTCCGGTTTAATTGGTGATAATAGTTCGACACAAAAGATAGCAGAAATAATAGAGGATCTGAATAGCCTTATTGGAAAGTATTTAGAAGCAGTAAAGGAGAAGAATCCTAATGGGAATTGGAAAACTAACAGAAGTTGATGTTCGGGACTTATGGAAACACGAACAATATGACTTTTCAGAATGGCTTGCAAAGCCGATGAATATAGAGTACCTAAATGAGATTCTGGGGCTCACGCTTTCTGAAGTGGACAAGGAAGTCTATGTCGGACCATATCGTTGTGATTTGGTGGCAAAAGACGAGACTTCCGGAATTACTGTGATTATTGAAAACCAGTTGGAAGCGACGAACCATGATCATCTTGGTAAAATCATCACCTATGCTTCCGGGCTGGATGCATCGGTTATCGTTTGGATCGTTAAGGATGCAAAAGAGGAACATCGCGCAGCTATTGAATGGCTCAACAATTATACGACGAAGGATATCAATTTCTTCCTGATTGAGATCCACGCATATAAAATCGGCGAATCTGATCCTGCGCCAAAATTTGAAGTCGTTGAAAAGCCAAACGATTTTGTGAAACGGAGCAAGACGAAGTATACGGACGGGGAACTGAACCAAAGCCAGTCCGAGCGGTTGATGTTCTGGGAGCAGTTCAATGAAGTGGTAATTGCTCGTGGCAAACCGTTCAATCTGAGAAAAGCTTCTACAGATCATTGGTATGATGTGGCTGTGGGCGTAAGTAGTGCACATGTTGCGATCAACTTAGTCAACAAGGACAATAATGTTGTTGTGGAACTGTATATCAACGATGATAAGGAACTCTTCGATTCTCTGTATGAGAAGAAGGAAGAAATCGAAGAAAAACTCGGCTTCAGTCTTGACTGGGACCGCCTGGATGGCAAGAAAGCTTCTCGCATCAAGCACTACATTAACGGACTCAACTTCGATGACCACTCAAATTACGATACACTTATGAACGAAGTTGTTGACAAAGCAGTACTGATGCGCGATACATTCAAGAAGTATCTTTGAAGGAGGAATTCTTATGGCTGATTCAAAATATCAATCTCAAATCAAGAACCTTCGAAAGAACTATGTCCGTTTCCCGTTGGACTTGAAGCCGGAAGTGTTGGATGAATTCAAAGCAAAGTGCAAAGCAAACGGGACAACACCGACTACGGAAATCAAGAAGTTCATCGCCGAATACTGTGCGACACATGAAGCAGAAGCAACGGAGGAGTAATTATGCCTGAACAGAAACGAAAAACTCATACATCGACCGCTGTCAAAAGAAGATACAATGAAAAAGTGTATGCTCGTGTTACTGTAGATGCACCGAAACAACTTGTTGCTGTTTTTAAGCAGAAATGCGCTGACAACGGTGTGTCGGTGGCGTCTGTTATGAAGAAAGCAATGGAAGATTATTTGAAAGAAGAATAGTAGCAAAAGGGGCCGTGTCAAAATGGTGTAGTCACCATCTTGGCTCGGCCCTTCTTCTTTTTTTGAATTGTATTGCGGAAAACTTACCTTTTCAACTTCTTTTGCGCGCACTGTCCCAGAGGAGTCCTGCTCCTCTGGTTTTCTTTTGCCTATTTAATTGTCTATTCTGCTAGAGACCGGAAGGAAATGAGGCTGGAATTATCAACCCTGGGTCCAACCGCCCATTTTGCAGTTTGTGGT
>JBGVNA010000094.1:0-3283 GCA_045125175.1 Acutalibacteraceae bacterium | reverse complement strand
TGTAAGCATTGAAAGATCATGAATATGAACATCGGCATTTCTGTGAGCATTGGCAATCTCATCATCATAGATTTCGGAAAGCCAATAGTTAGCGGTAATTGCGCCTGAGTTGCTGAGAATAAGACCGCCTACCGAATAAGTAACGGTTGAATTCTCCTTAACTCTCCAGTCTGTAACGTTAACATAGCTGTTAACAAGCTCTTTGTAGTCAAGAATGGTTGACTTGAGGTTACGGAGCTTTTCACGCTGTCTTCTGTAAAGAATATATGCCTTAGCGACATCTGAATATCCTGCCTGAATAAGAACAGACTCAACGCTGTCCTGAATATCCTCAACAGCAACAAGATTGTTTTCGATTTTGGGTTCGAAATCTGCTGTTACTTTGAGTGCGAGGAAATCGATTGTTGAGGGATGATACTGTTTTTCCTGGGACTCGAATGCTTTTTTGATAGCTTCGCCGATTTTGGTAATGTTGAACTCTGCGACATTTCCGTCTCTTTTTACTACCTGATACATAGCCACGCTTTCCTTTCCGATAAATTGTATTTTAAATTTTAATTAAACCCAATATGTTGTGTTTGTGCCGAGCATACAGCAACGATTAAGATATTAGCAAATATTTGTGTTTGTGTCAATGCTTTTCACAAGATATTGTGCCTCTATTTTTAAGTTTGTGAAAAATGCACTATATGTGCAACTTTTTTTCGTTAATTTTCTCATATGCCCCTTATTTCGCAAGAATCAACATATTTCAGCATGATTTTACGCATGGATTCCATTTCATCCTTTGGGACAGCAGTGAGGTCAAATCCGATAATTTCACCCGAATCGATAAACGCCTGAATATAGTGACGTTTTGCGCCCCTTATCATTTTACCGATGCCTTCAATTGAGAAAACGCTGTGAAGCTCACGCACAACCGTTGTTCTGAATTCATATTCGACCTTACCTTCAAGCAGGAAAGCTATGCTTTCCTCTATTTTCGATATGTCATAGCCGCCTATTCCGACGGTTTCCGAATAAAGCTCAGGTGAATTCTTGATATCCATCGCAACATAATCCACAAGCCCCCTGCTGACAAGGTCTTTAAGCTTTTCGGGATATGTGCCGTTTGTATCAAGCTTTACTGCATAACCAAGTTCTCTGATTTTTTCAATAAAAACATCAATATCTTTCTGCATAAGCGGTTCACCGCCGGAAATTGCAACGCCCTCTAAAATCCCCTGCCTTTTTTTAAGATATGAAAGAATTTCATCCTCGCTGAATTCCGGTTCGCCCGACGGATTTATAACTAACCTTGAATTATGGCAAAACGGGCATCGCATATTACAGCCTGCAGTAAAAAGAGTGCATGCCATTTTGCCCGGAAAATCAAGCAATGTTAACTTTTGAAAGCCCTGAATATTCATATTTATCATTACCCTCTGTATATTGTGTTTGTTGTGACTAATCAGACTGTGTACGCATATAATAACACAAGATATAGTGTTTTGCAATAGCTAAAACCACAAAATTTTGATATTTTTATATCAAGATGTTGTGGTTACGATAAAAAAGACGGCAACCAAAAGGTTACCGTCTCAAAAAAAGCTTTGATTATGCTGCCTTTTCTTCCTTCTTCTTGTGGAAGAGAATCTTGTCTACGGGGAAGTAGAGGAAGAACTGAAGTGCGGAGCAAATCATTGTTGCAATGTTCTTTGCGGCAGCTTCGCCTAAATCCCAACCGATGAATACTTCTTTAAGAGTGGGGTTAAGCCATGCTGAGAACATGATGAGAGCGATTGTGAAAACTATGTAGATAGGAAGAGCAACTGCAACGTTTGCGCCAGAATTGAATGTCTTTTCTTTGTTAACAAAGAAAGCAACAATCTGAGCAATGATATTAGCTACGTTGCTGACGATGAAATAACCCAAACCGCCTGCTTCAACCGCATATACAAATACCCACCATGAGAACGGCTGGTCATAAAGGTCTGCAATTGCAGGGATGAGGTTAAGTGTGTTGAGAAGAACAAACTGAACGATCATTGCAAGAAGGCTTACAACGATAAACTTAACAAACTGCCAGATAGTAACAAGAAGTGAACCCTTGCTCTCAGCAGCTTTATCGATCTGATTTAATTTTCCCATGTGTAATTTCTCCTAACATAAATTATTCGCATGAAATTATAGCACATTCAGCTACAATTTAGCAAGCCAAAAATAAAGGCTTAAATTTGTGCAATATTACCCAAAGCTTTCGGGAAGCAAATCCGAAAGGGTCATGGATTTATAATCACCAGGTGTTCTTGCCATGATTATTTCAAAATCCCCCGTACAGAATTCTTTCATAACCTGCCTGCATACGCCGCATGGCGGACAATGATTTTCGGGAACATCCGCATCTGCTTTACCTCCGACAACCGCAATCTTAACAAAATCCCGCTTGCCCTCGGATACCGCTTTAAAAAACGCTGTTCTTTCAGCACAGTTTGTAGGCGAAAAAGCAGAATTTTCAATATTGCAACCCGCATAAACCGAGCCATCTTTGCAAAGCAGTGCAGCACCGACGGCAAAGCCCGAATAAGGTGAATAAGATTTTTTTCTTGCTTCGACAGCAAGAGCTATAAGCTGCGAATTATTCATTCAGCCGCCTCCAGTGCAATTTCAATCATCTTATTGAATGTCTGTTCTCTTTCAAGTGCAGTGCATTCTTCACCGCCCGAAAGAGGGCAATCAGAAATTGTGCATATCGCAAGAGCTTTTTTTCCGCTTCTTGCGGCATTCATATAAAGAGCGGCGCACTCCATTTCAACTGCAAGAACGCCCATCTTCTGCCAGTCTTTAAGGCTGCTTGCATCATCATAAAACGTATCCGATGAAAACAGGTTGCCTATATAAGGTTTTACACCGAGTTTTTTTGCAGCCTCAACTGCATTCTGCAAAGTTTCATAGTCTGCTATAGGTGCGAATGTGCCGGGCAGACGGTACTGTTCGGCATAAGCCGAGTTTGTGCTGGCACCCATGCCGAAAACAACATCACGCAGATGAAGCTTGGGGTTTATTGCACCCGCAGAACCAACCCTGATTATTGTATCAACATCATAAAAATTGAAAAGCTCATATGAATAGATTCCGATTGACGGCATACCCATGCCCGACGCCATAACGGAAACTCTTTTTCCTTTATAATATCCCGTATAGCCCTGAACACCTCTTGTGTTATTGACAAGAACGGGATTCTCAAGAAAATTCTCTGCAATATACTTCGCCCTTAACGGATCACCCGGCATAAGAACGGGTT
>JBGVNA010000093.1:0-4474 GCA_045125175.1 Acutalibacteraceae bacterium | reverse complement strand
TTTGACATTGCATTCGGAAACAATGATTCAAAACGCTTCGGCAACGATTATAATGACCCTACAAAATGGACAGTCTGCTATAACAGAATGTATAGAAACACCGTTTTCGGAAAATGGGATATTGATGAACAGGCAACCGTTTATAATGTTATCTCAAAGAACGATGGCTTCCAGAAAGTTGCCAAAAATGTTTGGGATACAGAGATGAGGGCTGCTGTTGAGTCAACAATCACATGGCTTAACGAAGATTATTATTCTTTCGTAAAAGGCTCTGCAATTTCAAATGCAATTCGCTGGAACATTTATGGCACAGATGATATTGATAAAATTGAAGGCTGCTATGCATCAGATTATGCATGCGTAGTTGATTTTGCAGACGATAAGGCTGACACAATCACTGCAGGAATCGGAACGGTTCAGACCGATGCACCCGAAACAAATGCCGTTGTTAAGTTCTTCAAGGGTATCCTTGTTGCCGTTAACAACCTTTTCGAAGGTGCAATCGTAACCTTTGACCTTGTGAACAAAATCTGATTTTATTTCCCCGTATCCTGTGGGTACGGGGAATTTTTTTGAAAATTATCGATAAAAAAGTGTTGACAAATTATTTTTTTGGTGTTATTATTAACCGCATAAAAGCTATGACGAAGAAGGCGGAATTGTAAAGTTTTCAGAGAGGCGGCGTTTGGTGCGAGCCGTCAGCAGAGCAGTTCAAGGCTATCCCTTCCGAGCAGAGGCTCCGAAAACCGATGTGAGTAGACAGCTTCCGTAATCGCTGCGTTAAAGCGTAGGGCTTGTTGGAGTCCGTTGAGCGGCGCATAAAGCGCAATTTGAGTGGTACCGCGGGTTAGATTTTACTCGTCTCAAAGCAGAATTATTGCTTTGGGGCGTTTTTGTTTTTACCCAAAGCGAAAGGAGAGAATTTTATGATAACTTTTGGTCAGGGTTCAGTCGAAAACAAAATAATGGAGGTTGCTCAGCGAATTATTGCTCTTCGTCTGGATATGGGTCTTACCCAAGGCGAAATGGCCAAAAAAATCGGCATGAGCGAGGAAGAATACTGCTACTATGAGTCGGGCAGCAGAGATTTCAGCTTTACATTCATTTATAAGCTTGCGCAGGTTTGCAATGTTGAAATTACCGATATCATGGAAGGCAGCAGCCCCAGCCTCACAGAATATACTCTCACAAGAAAAGGCGAAGGAATGCCTATTACAAGAAGAGAAGGCTTTGTCTATAACCGCCTTGCTCCTTTCTTCAAAAATAAAATTGCAGAGCCCTTCAGAGTTGTAATACCTTATTCAGAGGAAGCTCTTAATCCTCCTTATCACTGCGTTTCGCACGAAGGTCAGGAAATTAATATTGTCACCAGAGGTACTCTTAAAATGATTATCGGTGACAGAACAGAAACTCTCAATGAAGGTGACTGCATTTATTTCGATTCATCCGTTCCTCATAATGAAATTGCAGTCGGCGGTCAGGAATGTGAATTCTATGCTATTGTTATTTCACCCGACGGTTCTTCTGAAATGAGCGAATATGTTGAGGAAATAAAAACTCCCAGCACAACAAATGTTGACCTTGCAAATCTTCAGAATCCCGTTTACGCAAAGTTTATTGAAACAACCGTTGATGAAAACGGTGTTCTTAACGGAATCACTTTCAAAAATGATGACAAGTTTAACTTCGCATTCGATGTTGTTGATGAACTTGCAAAGAAGTGTCCCGATAAAACGGCAATGCTTCATATCGAAAATGACGGAACAGAAAGACGATTCACATTTGGCGATATGAGCCGCCATTCTTCAATGACTGCAAACTATTTCAAATCGCTTGGTATCAAAAAGGGCGACAGAGTTATGCTTGTTCTCAAGCGTCACTATCAGTTCTGGTTTTCGATTCTTGCTCTTCATAAGATTGGCGCAATCGTTGTCCCTGCAACAAATCAGCTTGTTGAGCATGACTTTGAATATCGCTTTAATGCAGGTCAGATAAGTGCAATTGTCTGCACAGCAGACGGTGATGTTGCTCATCAGGTTGAACTTGCTGCCGAAAAGAGCGAGTTTCTCAAAACAAAAATCATTGCTCACGGCAAGCGTGACGGCTGGTTCACTTTTGATGAAGAATACTGCCAGCACAGCGATGTTTTTGAAAGACCCTCGCCCGAAGAAGGCGCATTCGGCTATGACCCCATGCTCATGTTCTTCACATCGGGAACAACAGGCTATCCCAAAATCGCAATGCACAGTCACAGATATCCCCTCGGCCACTTCATCACCGCTAAATATTGGCACAATGTTGACCCCAACGGTCTTCACTTCACTATTTCTGACACGGGCTGGGGCAAGGCTCTTTGGGGCAAGCTCTACGGTCAGTGGCTTTGCGAAGCAGGTGTGTTCACATATGACTTTGACCGTTTCGTTGCCGATGATATACTTAAGCTTATCGGTAAGCATAAGATAACAACCTTCTGCGCACCTCCCACCATGTATCGTTTCTTCATTAAAGAAGATCTTGCAAAATATGACCTCAAGTCAATCAAATATGCAACAACTGCAGGCGAAGCTCTTAATCCCGAGGTGTTCCAGCAGTTCCTTAAAGCAACGGGTATAAGACTTATGGAAGGCTTCGGACAGACCGAAACAACCCTTGCAATCGGTAATTTTGTAGGTTCATCAATCAAGGTTGGCTCAATGGGTAAACCCAGTCCGCTCTTTGATGTTGACCTTATCACATCAGAGGGTAATGTTGCAAAGGTTGGCGAGGTTGGCGAAATCGTTGTAAGAACGGATGCAGGCTCACCCTGTGGCTTGTTTATGGAATATTACCGTGACGAGCAGAAAACAACAGAAGCATGGCACGATGATATTTATCACACAGGCGATACTGCCTGGAGAGATGAGGACGGCTTCTTCTGGTATGTAGGCCGTGTTGATGACCTTATCAAGTCATCGGGCTACCGTATCGGACCCTTTGAGATTGAAAGTGTTATCATGGAGCTTCCCTATGTTCTTGAATGTGCTGTTTCAGCTGCCCCCGATGAAATCAGAGGTCAGGTTGTTAAGGCTGATATCGTTCTCACTAAGGGCACAGAAAAGACCGATGCACTCAAGAAGGAAATTCAGAAGTATGTTAAAGAGCGCACAGCTCCTTATAAATATCCCAGAATTGTTGAATTCCGAGATGATCTTCCCAAGACTATCAGCGGCAAAATCAGACGTGTTGACCTGCGTGCAGGCAAATAATAAAAAGAAATCCCCCGACTCTGTCGGGGGATAATTTTTTTGCATCTTATTTGATTTTTTCAAAGCCTGCCTGATAAGCCATGAATGTGTTTGTAAGCTTACCGTAAGCCGAAATTGTGAAATCGTTGCTTTCTGCAGCGGCAAGAGCTCTCACGGTTGCTTTGTCAGCCATGTTATCGGCGGTCATTGTTCCGTTAAGAAGGTCAAATGCGCTGTGAACTGCACCCTCAAGAAGAGTTGCGGCGAGAGGGAATTTATAAATGTTAAGTCTGCCTTTGCCTTCTGCATCAGCATCAACAGCCGTTTTTGCGTTTTCAATATAAGCTGCAACATCTGCAATGCTTTCGGGCTTTGCAATGTCATAAACTTCGCCTACACCGTTATATGCAGTGGGGAATGAGGGGCAGATATAAATAAGACCCTTTGAATTTGCCAGTTCAACAAGAGTGGATTGCACGGAGCTGTCTGTTGAGAAAAGAACAACGTCTTCGCCATCAATATCCTTGTTGAGATAAAGTCTTGCAACAGCTTCTTTGATATATTTCTGGGCTCCCTCAATTTTGCCGGAGTAGTTGGGGTCGTAGCTGCTGTCATAAATATAAGTTATTCCCTGAGCTTCGCAGGCTGATTTGATTGCTTCGTTTTCGCTTCTTATAAGAGCATTGTTTGAAATGTGGCGGTTAAGAGAGAATACAACAAAGTATTTTGCGCCTTGCTCTTTTGCTTGAGCAACAATGTCTTCTGCAGCTTTTGCCCAGTCAACGCAGTAAACGAGGTTTGCAAAATCTGCAACATCGTCAATTGAATCTTCAGGCTCAATGCAGACAGTTACTATGTCGGGGTTGATTTCTTTAGCTTTGGCAATTGCGTTTGTTGTGTACTGAACAGCTCTTGCATAAACGATTGCGCCGATTTCAGAGTCTGCGGCAAGCTCCTTTGAAAGCGTGATTATGCCGGGGTCTCCGCCTGTAAGGATTCGGCTGTCTGCATATTCTTTGATAACAATTGTGTCGGGATATTTTTCTGCAAGCTCTGCGGCTGCTTTATAATCTTCGGGGTATTGTGCTTCGGGCGCAACAAGAATTGCAACCTTCTTCTGAGGCTCAATGATTTCGTCGGCCTGAATTTTGGGAGTGTCATCTTTTTTGCATGAAGCAAAAGATAAAAGAAGAACAAATGCAAGCATAGCGGCAACGAGTCTTCTGAATATTTTTCTTTTTTGTGTCAGT
>JBGVNA010000092.1:0-11253 GCA_045125175.1 Acutalibacteraceae bacterium | reverse complement strand
CTTATTTTGTTGAAATCATCCCTTGCTTTTTTTAAATCCTCTGCAGATTCCGCCGCCTTGATTTTTGCAATTATCTTTTCTGCCTGCTCTTTGAATTCCGGGGCGGTAATTCGCTGATAAGGCATTTCGGAAACTTTCATTGTATCTCCCCTTTTGCTAATGTTTAACAGTTATAGTATACTATGGAAAGGTGCAGAAATACAACAATAATTTTGCTGTTCGGTGAAAGTGTGTTCAACAATTGTTGAAAATTCTGACGGTCTTGAAATTGAAACACGTTGGGTGTATAATACCGAAAGATTTTTAATTCAGGTGATAAATATGGATAACAACAAAGAATTTTTAGGAACTGAGCCTGTCGGCAAGCTGCTTTTCAAGCTTGCCGTACCTACGGTTATTGCACAGCTCGTAAATATGCTCTATAACATCGTTGACCGCATTTATATCGGTCACATTCCCGAAGAGGGCAGCCTTGCTTTGACGGGTGTCGGAGTTTGTATGCCGATAATTATGATTATTTCGGCATTTGCGGCTCTCATCAGCTCGGGAGGTGCTCCGAGAGCATCAATAAACATGGGTAAGGGCGACAAAAAATCCGCAGAGAAAATTCTCGGCGGATGCTTCACGCTTCAGATTATTATTTCGGCAGTATTAACTGTGGTTTTGCTGATTTGGAACAGAGATTTACTCCTTGCATTCGGTGCAAGCGAAAATACAATCGGATACGCAACAGGCTATATGAACATATATGCCGTCGGCACGGTTTTCGTTCAGCTCACGCTCGGTATGGGTGCGTTCATCAATGCGCAGGGCTTTACAAAAATCGGTATGATAACGGTTCTTATAGGTGCTGTAAGCAACATAATCCTCGACCCGATATTCATTTTTGCATTCGATATGGGTGTTAAGGGTGCGGCACTTGCAACCATTCTTTCGCAGGCAATTTCGTGCGTATGGGTAATTTCTTTCCTTTGCGGCAAAAAAACATATCTTAAACTCAAAGTGTCGGATATGAAGATTGATGCAAAGCTTGTTTTCCCTTGCGTTGCGCTCGGTCTTGCAACATTCATTATGCAGAGCAGCGAGAGCGTGATTTCCGTTTGCTTCAATTCGTCGCTTCTCAAATACGGCGGCGATATTGCCGTCGGTGCAATGACGATTCTGACAAGCGTTATGCAGTTTGCAATGCTGCCCATGCAGGGTATTGCTCAGGGTGCGCAACCGATTTCAAGCTATAACTACGGTGCAAAAAATGTTGACAGAGTTAAGAAAACATTCAGGCTGCTGCTCACTTACTGCCTGACATACTCGGTTATTTTGTGGGCATTAATTATGATTTTTCCGCAAATCTTTGCCGGAATATTCACGCCAGACGCTTCACTTATTGAATTCACGGCAAAGGCACTCCGTGTCTACTGCGGAGCGATGTTCCTTTTTGGCATTCAGATTGCCTGTCAGATGACCTTTGTTTCAATCGGCAATGCACCCTGCTCAATCATTGTTGCGATTGTGCGTAAATTCGTGCTTCTTCTGCCGTTTATCTATATTATACCGAATTTGATTACAGACAAAACAATGGGCGTTTATCTTGCAGAACCCGCTGCAGATGTTATCGCAGTAACCTTCACCGCAATACTTTTTGCCGTGCAATTTAAAAAATCGATGAAAAAGCTTGAACAAGAACAGAAAATATAATAATAAAATACCGTACACTATCAGTCAAATGATAATGCACGGTATTTTTTCTATGCCATTCTTTCAAGCATTTCTTTTGTCACTTCATATTTAACAGGCTTTCCGCTTTTATAATTTTCAAACTGTTCAATCATATAATCCGCCATTCTCTCTGTTTCATTGCCGAGACTTCCTGCAATATGGGGTGTTATTATCGCATTGGGACACCAAAAAAGCGGACTGGACCAGGGAAAAGCTTCATTCTTCAACACATCAACAACAGCAGTTCTTGACGGGTGTGCAAGCAGACTTCGCGCAAGAGCAAATTCATCCACCTGATCTCCCCTGCCTGTGTTTATGAAGGTGCTGTGTTTTTTCATAAGTCTGAACAGTTTTGCACTGAATATATTTTTCAGTTCTTTTTTGTTTGCAAGGTGGTTACTTATAACATCACAGTCTTTAAAAATTGTTTCCAGACTGCAGAGCGTAACATTAAGTTCCTTAGCCCTTTCTTTGCTTACGAACGGGTCATATGCCATAACTTCAACATCATATTCCTTAAGTTTTTCGGCAACCGATGAACCTATTTCACCGAGCCCGATAAGCCCGACTTTTGCCCCGTATGCACCAACACAGTTCTGCGTGTGCGTAAAAGAATAATGTAAAAATAACTTGTATGTTTTTGCACCCTGAAAATAACCCTTTAGAGCCAGAATAATTTGTGAAACTGTGTATTCAGTCACAGGCACTCCGTTTGCAGCGAAAGCGCTGAACACTCTTATTCCGCAGTTCAAAAAAGGTTCAGCAAAGTACTGAACGCTGCCTGCGCTGTAAAACAAAGCCTTTAAATTAGGCATGTATTCCTTTATCTCTTCTTCGGTGAATTTAACCATTCCCCAAGTTGCAAACGCAACCTCGCACCGACTGAGAAACTCTTTATTTTCATTTATGTTGCTTTTGTCAATCCTTTCGGATGTTTCGCCTTGTTTTCTTAACTTTTCAAGAACATTCTCTGAATATACCTTTGAAAATGCACTTTTATCTGAACTGAATAATGCTATTTTCATTTTAACCACCTCAATAGCTTTTCAGCTTTCTGATATCCTTGAAAAACTGCTTTACTTTTGAACCTTTTGTGAATTCAACAAGAATAACACCGTCAAAATTCATTTCCGAAAGCTTTTTCAGAAGCCTGTCAAGATAATACTTATCTTTCTTTTTGAATCGCTGTTCTCTGGCCAGATCACGGTAACTGACATGAACATTTTCTATAAAATCAAAGGTTCTTTCTATTCTGTCAATATCGTAATCAAATCTGAAATACCTTGACTGAAAATATGTTTTGAAATTATCCGCTTTCAGTTCATTCTCGATTTTCAAAAAAGCATCCGTATTGTTGTTATATGTGTTATCGTGACATTCGGGACACACCAAAAGATTATATCTTTGCGCAACGGAACAAATGCATTTCAAATCATCAAGAATACGGTTATATTCCGTCTGCGTTGTTTCCTCGCTGTTCTTTTCTCCGAGCCACACTCTAACGGATGATGCACCCATTGCAGTTGCAATCAGGCATATTTCTTCCCATTTGCTATTATCACAGCAGCCAACTCTGTAATAACTGCCGTAGGAACAGATTTTTATATCCTCATTGTCACATATGGATTTAACTATACGGGCTTCTTCCGTATTTGTCACATGAATATCACCGCCCCATTCGATATAGCCGATACCTGCTTTTTTGGCAATTTCAACTACTTTTGCGGCGCTCTTTTTTCTGAATGTAACACTGCAGAGACCAAGTTTAAAGCTGTTCATTCTGTACCTCATAATATACAGTTTTTGATTTTTACCGGTTTATCCGTTTTCGGTTATCGTAAAATATTTTCGGTATTTTGGTTTTTGTTGTACCCTTACATAGGATGAAATACAATTTGGTTTTTACAGGTAAATTATAGCAAATAAATATTACGTAGGCAATACTTTTGTTATAATGCAACGTAGATATATGTCACTCGAAAAACATAAGAAAATCAAAAGAATAATATGTTTCGGTTGATTAGATAATCAGATTATGCTACAATTAATTAATAAACGCTCATTAAAATATTTGGCGGTGTAGACTTATGAAGAAACAAAAAAGCAAAATTGTTATCGAAAGCATTGTTACCACTGTACTTTTCGGGTTACTCGTTTATGCAGCATACTCACTTTGGTACATTTTTTACGGAACTGAAAGCAGCTTTGATGTTCATCTGTATACTGTTCTTTCAGGCTCGGCGTTGGGCTGGTTTATGCTGTTGTTTACACAGGCGGCATTTAAAAATACCGGTTGGATAAAAAAACTTATTGCATTTTTAGCAGGTAACGCCATTTTTCAAGGTTTGATTTGGGGTATTAACGCAAAAATCAACCCTGAATGTATAAGCAACGATAAAGTTGTTATTTATACATTTACTGTTACTTTCGCACTTTCGGCAATCATTCTTATTGTAACCTTTGCATTAAGAGCAAAAATCGGTTACAAGGCATTGAACATAATCCTTGCAATTATTTATTTTGGTGTTTCATGCGGCGGATTCTACAATTTCAACGCAGAAAACATCAGAGCTCTTGATTATAAAAAGAATATCCGTTTTAACAGCATCAGTGCAGAAGAAATGAGCTTGACAGATTCAGAAAAGAACCTTTGCGCAGAATGGTTCAACAATAATTTCTTCTTTGAAAACAGCAAATATCCTTTCACATTTAAGGTTGATGGTGAAGAATTCAATCCCGCTGACTGGGAAAAAAGCTTTGGCGAAACTCCGGATGTTGAAGCAGGAAATGTATATAAAGGCGGCAAAACAGAATATTTGATTTTGTCAAACGAGGAAAAAGGTCTTGAGGTTACTGTTGAAGCAACTGTTTTTACAGAGAATTCAACCTGCCAGTGGACTGTATACATCAAGAATACAGGCAACGGCAATTCGGGAGTTATAAGCGATTTTTATGCTCTTGATTCATCCCTTTCAACAGGCAAAGCAGAGCTTTATTATTCAATGGGCAGCGATACAGCAGCAAGTGATTTTTCTCTTATAAAAAAAGATTTATCCTTTATTGAAAGAAAATTCTCAGGCGTTGACGGCAAACCTACTGAAGCATACCTGCCTTATTTCAACATTCTCGGCGAAAACTGCGGCGTGATTCTCGGCATCGGCTGGACAGGTCAATGGGCAGCAACTTTATCGGAAACCAAAGGCGAAACGGATATCACAGTAAAACAGGAGTATTTTGAAGCATACCTTCTTCCCGGCGAAGAGGTGCGTTCTCCGCTTGTTTCGTTAAGCTTTTATGAGAATGATAACCCCCTTAAAGGCTTCAACCTTTTCAGAAAGTGGGTTATGGACAGCGTATACCCCGAAAACGTGACCCGGAACAGCTACACAGTTATGGAGGTCGCCGGACCAATGTCAACAAGAACCTCCGATGAAATCATTGAAATTCTTGACAGTATTGACGAATCAATTTATAACCAAACAGATGCTTTCTGGATGGATGCAGGCTGGTACAGCTACAACGAGGGGTGGCACGACGGAGTCGGCAACTGGACGGTAGACACATCCCGATATGATAACGGCATATCAGAGCTGTCGGGCTATGCTGCCAAAAAGGGACTCGGCCATGTTCTCTGGTATGAACCCGAAAGAGTTTATCCCGGCACACAGTTCCATAATGTCGGTTCGCAGCACGAAGAATGGCTCATTTCCGTCGACGGCGAAGATAACATCATGTGGAACCTTTCAAACGAAGAGGCTATCGCATATTACTGCGAATATCTTCTCAACTCTATGAAAGAAAACGGCATTACCGTTTATCGTCAGGATTTCAACTTTGATCCTCTCAAATATTGGCAGAAGGCGGATAAAGAATTCTACGACGGCAGAACGGGTATTTGCGAAAACCACTATGTAACCAATCTTTACAGATATCTTGATTATCTTTGTGAAAACATCGACGGTCTTATAATTGATAACTGCGCTTCGGGCGGCAAACGCCTTGACCTTGAAATGACTTACCGAAGCATCGCATTCTGGAGAAGCGACTACAATTGCTCTTATCACCCCGATCTTTTCGATGCAACTCAGTCACACACCTACGGCATTTCATTCTGGCTGCCTATAACGGGAAGCTCACAATATATGCTGAATGAATATTCCGCAAGGTCAGATATTATGCCCTTAATGCTTATGGACTTTTTTGCACACCGCAACCCCGATTTCAGCTTCTATAAAGAACAAAGAGAGCTGATGGCAGGCAAATACTATCCTCTTGATTTCGGCAGTTTCGATAAGGATAAGATGCTTGCAATGCAGTTTTCAGCCAATGATGCTCTTTCAGGCACGGCACTTATTTATAAAAGAGCCGATGTAACAGATACGGAATACACCGTTAAACTCAACGGTCTTGTTTCATCACAAGCTTATAATGTTTATGACATTGACTCACCCGAAAATGTTTACATCTTAACGGGAGAAGAACTCATGAAGGAAGGCATAAGCCTCAGCCTTCCCGAAGGAGAAAAGGCAATAATTCTGATGTATAATGCTCAATAAGAAATTTCTTGTGCTTAATACTCCTTACAGTCTTGCGGCTGTAGGGAGTACTTTTATAAAATAATAAAAAAGAAAATATCTTTGTATTGACCGAGAATATCAATATTGATATAATAATTTAGAATAAATCGGCACGGAGGTGAGTAACGGATGCCCGACATATTTCACAACATAGGAATACTCGCTCATGTTGACTCGGGCAAAACCACGCTTACCGAGCAATTGCTTTTTCTTACGGGCACAATCCGCAATGCAGGCAGTGTTGACGCCGGAACCGCTGCAACAGACAGTCTTTCTGTTGAAAAGCAGCGAGGTATTTCCGTTCGGACCGCAACAGCTTCAGCTCAATGGCGCGGTGTAACAGTTAATATTATCGACACACCGGGTCATGTTGACTTTGCCGGAGAGGTTGAGCGTGCGTTGTCTGCGCTCGACTATGCTGTGGTTATTGTTTCTGCCGTTGAAGGAGTTCGTGCCCACACTGAAAACATATTGAAATCCCTTGATTCAGCAAAGCTTCCGAGAGCAATTTTTATAAATAAAATCGACAGAGCGGGTTCGGATTCCGAATCCGTTTTAAATGAGCTGAAACAAGTTTCAAAGCAAACGTATCTGATGCTTTCAGAGATTGAAAACGAAGGGCTTGATAATCCGTCTGTCAACAGAATTGACAGAGAAAATTTCGCTCTCGCCGCAACCGAAGCTCTTGCCGACATATGTGACGAAGCCGCCGATGCATTTTTAAACGAAAAACCGCTTTCGTATGAACGTGCATGTGAGTTGGTTCGTGAAGAAATTGCCTCATGCAGGCTGATTCCCGTTTTATGCGGCAGTGCTAAATTTTCAATAGGTATTAAAGAGCTTGCTGATTTGCTTGTGGATTTTATGCCGTCCGCCGAACGCAGAGCAACCAAGGATTTATGCGGCATAATTTTCAAAATCGAACATGATAAAACGCTCGGAAAGGTTTCACACATCCGACTTTTCGGCGGAGAGATTTCAAACCGTGACGAAATAGAGCTTTTCTCACAGACGAATAGTATTACCGCTGATTCCGATGCAGTAGAAATAGAAAAAAATCCACCCATAAAAGAAAAAGTTTCTCAAATCAAAAAATTCAGCGGCGCCCGCTACAGCGATTCCGGCATTGTTAAAGGCGGAGATATCGCCGCCTTATGCGGTCTGCCGTCTGCCAAAACAGGTCATTTCATCGGTTCGCTTGCAGTCAGCGAAACATCAAAGCTTGTCAATCCGTTTCTGCGGGTAAAAGTAACGCCCGCAGATGCAGACCCTGTCAAGCTCCCCGCCCTTGCCGCTGCATTAAGCGAGCTTTCAGACGAAGAACCGTATATTGATGCAAAGTGGGAAAACGGTCAAAAAGAAATAACAATCAGCACAACGGGTAAAATTCAGCTTGAGGTTCTTGATAATCTTCTCAAAGAACGCTACGGACTTTCGGCTGTTTTTTCACCTCCGACTGTTATATATAAAGAAACTCCCGCAGGGACAGGCTATGCCCGTGCGAGATATACAATGCCCAAACCCTGCTGGGCGGTGGTTGAATTTTTATTCGAGCCGATGTCAAGAGGATACGGCGTATCATATCATGGCAGGCTTCCGTCAAATCAATGCTTTTACAGATATCAGTCCCATATCCGCACCTCGTTCAACTCATGCCTTGAACAGGGGCTTTACGGTTGGGAAGTTACAGATTTCAAATGCACCCTTGTTGGCGGTGAACACCACACAATCCACACTCATCCGCTTGACTTTTTTGTTTGCACACCAATGGCATTCATGAACGGCCTTTCGGAAATAGGTTCAACAATACTTGAACCTCTGCTGAAAATCAGAGTTACTGCACCTGCAGAGCTTTCGGGCAAATTGCTTTCTGAGATTATAAGAATGGGCGGAGAATACGACACTCCCGTTATCCGCTCGCAAACGGTCAATCTTGAAGCGATAATACCCGTTGCCACTTCAATGGATTTCCCTGCAAGGCTTGCGGTTTTATCGTCGGGTAAAGCTGTTCTCAACCAATCCTTCTATGGCTACCGAGAATGCCGTGACGGATTGGAGCATATAAACCCAAGAAACGGTGTCAATCCCCTTGACCGCTCAAAATGGATTTTATGGGCTCGGGGAGCATATCAATCCGAATAAATTCGGGAGGAAAATATGAAAAAAGAAAAAACAACCAAACAAAAGGCTCATATTTTCAAAAATACTGCCTTTATGCTTAAATGCGCATGGAAAAGTGCACCCTTATCATTACTTATAATTTATTTTTCTTATATTGCAGAAAATGTTTATTATTCAGTTGTTCTCAGTGTTATGTTTTTACAAACTGCACTTTCCATTATAGAGGGCGACGGCACTTTCAAAGAATTTGCAATTAAGATGTGCATTATAGTTTTCGGCAAGATTTTTGTTGATCTTCTGGCGTATATAGATATGTATACCGTTCGGACCAAATTTGAAATCAAATGCGAAAGCTATATAAACAGCCTTATATTTAAAAAAGCTCAGGAGGTTGAGCTTGGGTGCTACGAAAACCCCGATTTCTTTGATAACTACAACAGAGCAACATGGGTTGTTGAAAAAGGCGGCTTTAAAAGAATCATCGAAGGCTCCGCATGGACAATCGGCTCAATAGTCAGCATCATTTTTCTTGTTATTTATCTTATTTCAATCGACCCGTTTCTTCTTTTCTTTATCGCCTGCCCCATTATTGTTATTGCATTAAGAACAAAGAAAAATAATATTGAGCTCGAAAAAGAAAAGGAAATGACTCCTTTTGAAAGGCAGAAGGATTACACAAGAAGAACAATTCTTTTAAAGGATTTTGCGAAAGAAATTAAAACCACAGGCATTTTTGAAGTTGTAAAAAACAGATTCAATTCAGCAGTTGAAAAAAATATTGAAGTAATAAAAAAATACGGTTGGAAAATCGCTGTTTTAGAAGCAGTTGCAGACTTTTTCGGCGAAATCATTCCTGTTGGCGGCGGCTTCGGCTACGGCTGCTACAGACTGATAGTTCTTGAAAACCTTAACATTGCTGATTTTTCGGTTCTTATTTCCGCAATCACCAACACACGAAACAAGCTCAATCAGCTTGCCAGATATTTTGCAATGCAGCAAAAGCATTGCCTTTGGGTTCAGAACATGAGAGATTTTCTTGATTATGAACCCAAGCTCAAGGGCGGAGAAAAAGAGCCCGGAGATTTTGAAAGCCTTGAATTCAGGAACGTTTCTTTTCGCTATGACGGCAACGAAAAAAATTCTCTCAGCAATGTATCTTTTAAAATCAACAAAGGCGAAACCTTTGCTGTAGTCGGTCATAACGGAGCGGGAAAAACCACGCTTTCCAAGCTTATTATGCGCCTTTATGATGTTACCGAAGGAGAAATTCTTTATAACGGCATTAATATAAAAGAATATGACATTTTAAAATATCGCAATAAATTTGCAAGCGTTTTTCAGGATTACAGAATTTTCGCAATGACGGTTGCCGAAAACGTTCTGATTGATGAAGTTGACGAAAACAACATCACCCTTGCTGAAAAAGCACTTAAGCAAAGCGGCGTTTACGAAAAAATACGCACTCTCCCCGAAGCCGAAAACACCCTTTTGACAAGAGAGTTTGACGATAAAGGCGCTCTTCTTTCAGGCGGCGAAGCCCAAAAGGTTACAATTGCAAGAATGTTCGCCAAAAAATTTGAAATTGCAATTCTCGATGAACCTTCATCGGCACTCGACCCGATTGCCGAAAGCAAGATGTACGATGCACTTATGGAAGGCACCGAAGGAAAAACCGTTTTCTATATTTCTCACCGTCTTTCAAGCGCAACGCAGTCGGATAAAATTCTTGTTTTCGCAAAAGGTAAGCTTATAGAAGCAGGCTCCCATGACGAACTTATGGAGCTCGACGGCGAATATTGCAAGATGTTTACACTTCAGGCATCGGGATATAAAGAGGAGGTGTCGGAGCATGAATAATAAAGTTAAAATCGGCGCAGAAAAATCACATACTCTGAAAAATAATTTATACATGCTCGGCTTCATTGGCAAAAACGCACCCGGACTCCTTTTCTTTTATATCTTTTTTGATGTTCTGACCAACGTTCCGTGGATTTTATCAAACGTTGTTTTGCTCAAATACATAATTGATGTTGTAACATCCGGCGTTGAGCTTTACAGAGCAGGCGTAGCATGCGCTGTTTTTGCAGGTCTTGTTATTATCGGTACAGTCGGAAGCACTGTTTTTTATGAAATTTTTCTTCCAAAGCAAAAAGAAAGACTGCACTATAAACTATATTCGGCAATATACGAAAAAGCGGCAAAAATGGATTTTGAAGCCTATGATAACCCCGAATATTACAACGACCTTGTTCTTGCAATGAACTCCATGAACGAAAGAGTTGACCGTGTTCTTTCCGATGCTCAGGATATTATAAGGCTGCTCACTTCAATAATTTCGATTACGGCGGTTATCGCAACCATTGACCCGCTTTGCCTTGTTTTTATCTTTTTATGCGTAGGAATAATGATACCCATAGGCAGACTGATAGCAAAGGTCAACGTTAAACGAACCGAAGCCATGACTCCGCTTGACCGCAAAAATCTCTATTTCAGCAGAGTTTTCTATCTGCAGGACTACGCTAAGGAATTAAGGCTTAATCCCGCAGGTGAAATGATTGAAAGAAGATACAACAAAAACATAAAAGACCGCATTTTAACAATTTCGCCATTTCTCAGAAAACAATGGCAGCTTTATTTTTGCCAGGAAGCGTTACCTATGACATTGCTTGTTTATCTCGGAATTGCGCTCTATATGGGCTACAAAGCAATCGTCACCAAGGAAGTTTCTCTCGGCGATTTTGCCGCAACCTTTAACGGTGCAAATGCAGTCAGCCGCTGTGTTTTTGATTTGACAAGCTGGTTTGCTATAAATCTCAGGGAAAACGGACTCTATATTGAA
>JBGVNA010000091.1:0-4998 GCA_045125175.1 Acutalibacteraceae bacterium | reverse complement strand
TGAGTGCGCCCATATCCTTGTTGCCGTAGCCACCCGTGAGTGCCATTTGTACCGCAACGGGAAGTGTTCCGTTTTCGCCCGAGCCGAGAATAAGATAAGGCAAAAGGTAATCGTTCCATATCCACATGGCGTCGAGAATTGCAACGGTTATTGCAGTGGGTTTGAGAATGGGAAAAACAACAAGGAAAAAGGTTTTGACAGGGCTGCAGCCGTCAATGGTTGCAGCTTCTTCAATTTCAGTGGGAATGCTTTTTATAAATCCGCTGAACATAAACACCGAAAGCCCCGAGCCGAAGCCGAGATAAATCAGTATTATGCCGACGGGGTTGTTGAGATTGAGTTCAAATGCATAATAAGTCATGGTATACATTACCATCTGAAAGGGAACTATCATGCTGAAAACAAAAAGATAATATATCACCTTTGTGAATTTGTTCTTAACACGAACTATATACCATGCTGTCATTGATGTCAGCAGAACAATTCCTGCAACGGAAAACACTGTTATAAAAAGTGAATTTCCGAAAGCCTGCAGAAAATCGGATTGCGTGAAGCCTTTTATAAAGTTCTGAATGCCGACAAATGTTTCGCCCGAGGGCAGGGAAAAAGGGGATTCGGATATATAAAAATTACTTTTGACGGAGTTGAGCAGGATTATGAAAATCGGCGCGAGAAAAATGAAAGTGAGAATAATAAGAACGGAATAAATCAGTATATTCCGTGCGGTTCGCTTTGTTTTCATCAATGCTCAACCTCCTTTTGCCTTGTCGCACGCAGCTGAACAAACGCAATAACTGCAACAAGAATGAAAAAGATAACTGCTTTTGCCTGCCCCGTTCCGTGCCATTGGGCAAGCTTTAATCCCGTGTGATCATAAAAGGTTTTAAAAATATCCAAAGCAAGCAGGGCGGTGTCGGAACTTTTGCCGTTAAGGGCGAGATTCTGGTCGAAAAGCTTGAATGAATTTGTCAGGGTCAGAAATGTGCATATCGTAACAGACGGCATAACCATTGGGATTGTTACATGAATAAGTGTCTGCAAAGGCGATGCGCCGTCAATAGCTGCCGCTTCATTAAGTTCATCGGGAATATTCTGAATGCCTGCAATATAAATTATCATCATGTAGCCTATAAGCTGCCAGTTCATGAGAATAACAAGTCCCCAGAAACCGTATTCGGGCTTATAAGTGATGTCAACACCGAAATATCCGAGAACACCGTTGATTATAAGGCTCCATATATGGCCCAAAACAATGCCTCCGATAAGATTAGGCATAAAGAATACTGTTCTGAAAAGATTTGTTCCTTTAAGCCCTTTTGTGAGAAGAAGAGCAACAGAAAATGCGATAACGTTTATTGTGATTATTGAAACAAAGGTGAATTTAACCGTCAGCCAAAGCGAATTCATAAAGGTACGGTCGCTTGTGAATATTCTGATGTAATTTTCAAGCCCGACCCACTCGCTGTCATTAACGGTTTTGAATTCGGTGAATGAAAGATAAATGCCCATTATAAACGGCAGTATAAATGAAATTAAGAATGCCGTAAGGGTGGGCAAGACAAATACGGGTAAATATTTTTTTAATGTTTTCTGCATTTTATCAACTCCGGGAAATCAACTGTAACAAGGGGCATATGCCCCTTGTGATTATGCCCCGAACTCGTTTTTCCATTCGTCAACAGCAATCTTTTTAACCTCGTTCCAGGTTGTTGCGCCCTGTGCATATTTAAGAAGAGCAGAGCCGAGAGAATCCTTATAATTCTGGCTTGGGAAAACGGTGAAATTCCAAGGAATGTTGGTCACTCCGTCCATGTTCATCCATTTAACAACCTCTCTTGCGAGCGGGTCGTCGGGCTCTTCACCTTCCGCAAAGGTGTCAAAGGGTGCAATGAAACCGAGCTCGTCGGTTACAAATTTTTTGCCTGTTTCGGAGCTGAAAAGCCAATAAAGAAAGTCGGCGGCAGCTTTTTGCTCTGCTTCACTTGCTTTTGAGTTGATACACATGAAATTTTCTGTTCCGATGCAAAGGCCCAAGCTTTCTTCACCGTCAATGCCTGTGTAAACCGGTAAGAATTTGATATCTTCCGCTGCGACAGTGTTGCCGGAAGCACCGAGAATCTGCGATGCACCCCAGTTGCCGTTTTGAACCATAGCGCACTTGCCGAGAGCAAATTCCGCCATGGAGGATGTTACGTCAACCGTGCCGAGCTGCTTTTTATCAGTTGTTGAATTGTTGATATAAAGGTCAAAAATATTTTTAAAATTATCCGAATAGGTGAACTCGATTGTTTTGTAACCCTCTCCCGTAAGTTCAATATTCTTGTTTTGAAATTCAAGGGTTACGGGTATATTCATAAGATGGGTCTGCCAGCGCCAGTCCTCGCCGGTTTTGAGAGATGTTGCGGCAAAAACGCCTTCAATGCCGAGCTTCTCTTTGTTAGCCTGCATATCTTCAACAACAGCTTTAAGGGCGGCGAAATTCCTGATTTCATCAACTGAGCTGTATTCGGTTTTTTTGTCGGGTAAAGCAAAATAAGCATCAAGAATTTTCTGATTATAGATGATTCCGTAGCCCTCAACAACATAGGGAATGCCGTAAACCTTGCCGTTTGCCGTTACTGCAAGCGATTTATCATTAAGATGCTTGTAAATCTCCGTGTCGCTCAGGTCGGCACAGTAATCTGCCCAAGAAGCATAGCCGATAGGTCCGTTAATCTGGAAAAGGGAGGGTGCATCGCTTGTTGCCATTCGGGCTGTGAGAGTTGATTCGTAAGTTCCCGACGCGGCAGTTTCAACAACAAGCTTTATGCCTGTTTCTTTTTCATAAGCTTCTGAAATTCTGTCATATACCTCGGCGATCTCAGGCTTAAAGTTGAGATAGCGTATTTCTTTAACTGTTTGATTTGTGCCGCCGTTATTTGTTGTTCCGCCGTCAGATTCGTTTCGGTTGCATCCTGTAAAAATGCCGAGCGAAATCAAGGCGGCAGACACAATGCAGATAATCTTTTTTATCATTTTTCAATCCTCCGTTTGTTTGATGTGTATTAGTATTATGCACCCTTAAAACGGAGATAATTCATTAATTTGACATAACAAAAGTCACCGCAGAATACTCTGCGATGACTTGAATTTAATAAATGTAATTTTTGGGATTTCGGGTTTCACCGTTGTAAATTACTTCAAAATGAAGGTGGGGACCTGTTGAGTTGCCTGTTGAGCCAACCTTACCGATAGTTTGTCCTGCTTCAACATAATCGCCGACTGAAACGGTAATTGACCCTCTTATCATATGAGCATATCTTGTTTTATAACCGTCGCCGTGATTGATAAGAACCATATTACCGTAGCCGGAATTGCTTCGCTGAACAACCTCAACTCTGCCGCTTCGTGAAGCGATGACGGGTGTGCCCGATGCACCGCCGCCTGCCCTGACAAGGTCAATACCATTGTGCCAGCCGCTGCTGCGCCAGCCGTAAGGCGAGCTTACTCTGTGGCAGCTTGGAGCGGGCCACAGGAAGCCTGCATCGGAGGCTTCGCCGATATAAACTCCGCCGTATGAGGTTCGTGTGCCGATGGTCACGATTTCATCAACTGGCGCAGTGAGAGTTTCATATGAATACTCTGTATTCTGAAGTACTCCGTCAATATAAATCTGCGTTTTGGTAACTCTTTCGCTGCCGTTAACACCTTTTTGAATAACTCTTCTGTAACCGCTGTATTTGGTTGCATCGCGCTTTTTAACGGTGTCAAATTCAATTTCTCTGACCGATGTTGATGTGACGATTTTTCTTATGCTGATGAGCTTGTTTTCGCCTGACAGAACAGATGAAAGCTTTGATGCGTCCCACATTACATTCTCATCGTCACGGTAAAGCCCCTGAATGTAGTCTATTGTTTCCGCAAAACCGACAACATATCCGTTGGCATCGGCCTCTGCTTCATACGGCTCAAGAATGTCGTAAAAAACGGTTTTTGCATCTGCTTCATTTTTAACGGCACATATGAATTCACCGTCGATATAAACTCCGCAGGCATGGGTTAGGTTGTCAACAGAGTTTTCAATTATTTTATCGGAAATAGCCTGCGCATCGTTAAGCTGGTCAATGGAAACAAGGCTAAGATTGTATTTTGCGCTGAGACTTGAGGCGGATGCCGCTGCAACGGTAGCTTCAATTTTTTCTGCTTCTGCTGCGTATGCGTTGCTCAGACGGTCCTTAACAAGGCTTTTTGCTTCAATATATACGGATTCGTCGCTGATATAACCGATGCTTTTCTCATTGTAAACAACTTCGAGCGCGAATGTTGCACTGTTCCAATAGTTAAGAGTGATAAGAAAAATCGCGAATGCACCTATGGGCAAAAGTGTGTTGGCTGTTGTTTTCAGAAGTCCGCTGTGGCGTTTTATCGCCTGCTTGAAATAGTTAATAATTACCGTCGGCAGGGTGCGGGGATGCCTGAATGCACGCCGTATGGATTTGCCTGCACGCTTTATTTCTTTTCTGAAATGAGCGGCTTCTTTGAATGTTGCTTTAATCCTTTTCAGCGCTTTTCGCTTAGTGCTTTCGGTGGCTTTTGAAACTGAATGGAAAACAAGAACAAAAGGCTTTTTGATTAAACCGAAAATTGCTGTAAATACGGCAAAGAGCACTTTGTATATAGTATCACCGAAAGAATAAAATACGGCGTAAAAAGGATTTGCTTCGTTAATATCAAAATCCTCTCGGATTTCTTTTTTACTTTTTTCTCTTTTTAATTTTTTCTTAATCGGTTTTTCTTCGGAGGAGTTTTCTTTCTTGTCGTTATATCCGTCAACAATATTTTCGCTGTTGATTATCTCGTCAATCCGTTCAAGCTCTTCTTTAACGGCTTCACGCTCATCGATTTCAGGCATAAGCTTGCTTTGTGGTGCAGCCTTTTTCTTTTTTGAAGAGGGTGAAGCTTTGCTTTGAGCCGTTTCAAGCTGAAGAGAATATCTTCTTTCGATATCCTCTCTGATTG
>JBGVNA010000090.1:0-19280 GCA_045125175.1 Acutalibacteraceae bacterium | reverse complement strand
CTACCCTGCCACAACGGAGCTTGATGACGGCAGTTTGCTGACGGTTTTCTATGCCAAAGATAACGAAGAAGCGCCTGCCGTTATAAGGCAGCAGAAATGGAAAATAAAATTATAAAATCACAGAGGATATTATGACCGCATTGCTTATTGTTATTTATATAGCTTTTGTTTCGCTCGGGTTTCCCGATTCACTTTTCGGAGTTTCGTGGCCCGTTGTTCACGTTGAATTCGGCACTCCCGAAAGTTTTGCATCCCTTTACAGCATCATAACAGGTGTCTGCACGGGCGGTGTTGCTTTTATTGCAGGTCCGCTTCTGCGAAAATTCGGTACAGGCAAAGTAACGTTTTTCTCAACGCTTCTCACCGCACTCGGACTTATCGGCATCAGTTTTTCGCCGAACATCGTTGTGATGATGATTTGCACCGTTATTATGGGTTACGGTGCAGGTGCGATTGATACGGGTCTGAACAATTTTGTTTCGCTTCACTACAAGGCAAAGCATATGAACTGGCTTCATTGTTGCTGGGGTCTCGGTGTTACAATCAGCCCGATAGTAATGTCCGCATTTCTCGGCGGTAACGGCACCTGGCGAAACGGATACAGAGTTATTGCGATTCTGCAGTTTGCGATTGCGCTGATTATCCTGGCTTCTCTTAAAAAGTGGAACATCCAACCGAAAAAGTCTGCCGAAGCCGAAACAGTACAAAAGGAATTACCCAAGAAAAGCTTTTTCGATTTGCTGAAAGAAAAAGGAATGGTAACAAGCATTCTCTCGCTCGGGCTTTACTGTGCAGGCAAATTCACGATTGGTACTTGGGGTGCAACATATGCTGTCAACGTGCTTGCCGTTTCGCCCGACGAAGCTGCAAAATGGATTTCGCTCTACTTCGGTGGAATTATGGTAAGCCGAATAATTGCAGGCTTCCTTTCTGAGAAGCTCTCTGATGATACTCTTGTAACGGGAGGTATGTCACTTGCGGCAGTCGGAATGGTTGTGCTTCTTCTGCCAATCGGCAAAACCGCACTTGTCGGTCTTCTTTTAATCGGTATGGGTTACGGTCCTGTATTTCCGAGTGTGCTTCACAGTGTACCGTCAAGATTCGGTGCGGATTACTCGGCTGATATCACGGGCTACCATATGAGCGGCGCATACGGCATCGGCTTTGCCATTCAGTTTGCATACGGATATATCGCATCCGCAACAACTTTTGCCATAACTCCGTTTGTGCTTCTCGCACTTGGTCTCGGAGTAATCGGTGCAACTGTTGTTACGCTTAAAGCTTTGAAAAAGGTGAACTGATATGATAGCTTATACATACAAAGAACACGGGAAGTTTGAACTGACGGACAAGCCGAAGCCCGAGATAATTGACAGCCGTGATGCGGTTGTGAGAGTAACTCTTTCGAGCATTTGCTCAAGCGATTTGCACATCAAACATGGCTCTGTGCCCCGTGCCGTACCAGGCATTACCGTCGGTCACGAGATGGTTGGCGTTGTTGAGAACATAGGCGCTGACGTTAAGAATGTCAAAGTCGGTGACAGAGTTGCGGTTAACGTTGAAACCTTCTGCGGGGAATGTTTCTTCTGCAAGAAGGGTTTTGTAAATAACTGTACCGATAAAAACGGCGGTTGGGCACTCGGATGCCGTATTGACGGCGGACAGACTGAGTTTGTCCGTGTGCCTTATGCCGATATGGGGCTGAATAAAATCCCCGATACCGTTACCGATGAGCAGGCTTTGTTTGTTGGCGACGTGCTTGCAACGGGATTCTGGGCAACACGCATTTCGGAGATTACTCCCGATGATACCGTGCTGATTATCGGTGCAGGTCCGACGGGTATCTGCACTCTGCTTTGCGTTATGCTCAAAAATCCAAAGAGAATTATCGTTTGCGAAAAGGACAAAAACCGCATTGATTTTGTGAAGTCGCATTATCCCGACGTGCTCGTTTGCGAGCCTGAAAATTGCAAGGATTTTGTACTTGAAAATTCCGACAACGGCGGTGCGGATGTTGTGCTTGAAGTTGCAGGTGCAGAAGATACTTTCCGCCTTGCTTGGGAGTATGCAAGACCGAATGCGATTGTAACGGTTGTTGCGCTTTACGATAAACCGCAGAGCCTGCCTCTGCCCGATATGTACGGCAAAAATCTGATTTTCAAAACGGGCGGTGTTGACGGCTGTGACTGCGACGAAATCCTCTCACTCATCGAACAGGGCAAGATTGATACAACTCCGCTGATCACCCACCGCTTCGCACTCAAAGACATCGAAAAAGCATACGAAATCTTTGAGAATAAGCTTGATGGTGTGATTAAAATAGCGGTGACAGCAGAATAAAACCTCTGTTGCGTACCATACTAAAAACAGCAAAAGTGCAAAAGTTGCATCTTTTTGATTGACAAGGTGCAATTTTTGCGCTATAATAATTTCGGAGGTGCAAATATGAGTGAGCTTAAAACTTTACGCATCGAAAAGAAATTGACGCAGCAGCAGGTTGCAGATTTAGCCGGAATTTCTTTAAGGTCTTATAAATCCTATGAAAATGACCCGCAAAAAGCGGAAACAATAAAATACAACTATATTCTTGATTTACTTCGTAAAACCAATGTTATCGACGAGGAAAACGGAATTCTTGAAATTGATGATATAATCAAAAAGTGTTCCGTGATATTCGGAAAATATGATGTGAATTACTGCTATCTGTTCGGCTCATATGCCAAAGGGAAAGCAACGCCCGTCAGCGATGTGGATTTGCTGATTTCCGCCAATATTAAGGGGCTGAAATTTTACGGTCTGGCAGAAGAAATACGCAGTGCTCTTCATAAAAAAGTTGATATTCTCGATATCAATCAGCTTAAAGATAATATTGAACTGGCAGATGAAATTCTCAAGGACGGTATAAAAATATATGGATAATATTAAAAATGACAGCTACTATGTTCAGAAAATTTTAAAAGACCTGAATTTTATCGTTGAACAGATGAAGGATGTCAGCATTGATGATTTGAACAGCAACGAGATTCTTTTGGATTCAATGCTATTCCGTATGATTCAGATATCCGAAAACAGCAAGAGATTAACAGATGAATATAAACAGCAGCACTCTTCTGTTCCCTGGAATGCTGTGTACGGTTTCAGAAACCGCATTGTTCATGATTACGGCAATGTAGAACTGGATATTGTTTACGAAACATTGAAAAATGATATTCCGGATTTGCTTGATTTGTTATTAGAGTAAATTATTTTATCTGTACGATAATTTTTCTCTGACGTTGAGCAGATTCTTTAAACTCCCACGCACCGCCAATATTGCGGGTGACGTAGGTTACGACGATATCGGATTTATTGAGCATCCATTTGTTGCGATAGTTAATGGCGAAGCGGCGGGGAACGTTTTCTATTCCTTCGGGGAGAATTGAGTGCTCGTCGGGAGAATCATTCTTGCTTGGCATATAGGCAAGGACAACGTAATATTTTATCGGATAAGTCCTTGACAAATCTTCAAGTTGACGGCGCACCATAGCGTCGAAATTGCCGTGGTTACCGACATAAAACAAGGTTGCATTTTTATTTTCAATCAAATCTATCAGAGTCAGTCGCAAGGCTGACTCTATTTCTTTTGGGGTATCTCTGTGACCGAAGAAGGTTACGGTTTGTTCTTTCATAATCTCACCCTAATAAAAAATGCCCGACGGACTTTGATGTTCGTCGGGCTATCTTAATGACCTCGCTATCTGCAGCATCTCCACTTAAGGAGCATCCGAGCGGGGCGTTAATACAAACGCGCAGCCCATATAAACATATTGTATGTGTATAGCGGTCATCCAAGATTTGAGTAATCTGTTTTTGCAAATACTAAACAAAGTAGAGGTATGAGTTGATTATATCTAATTTAAATAGATATGTCAATGCACATTGATAAATAGATTAGATATTTATGCGGTGGGTGTTTAGTATAATTATATGCAAAGGTGGGTGAGTTCCATGGAGAAAGAACAATTCAGCAAAAGATTGGTTGAATTAAGAATGAATAAAGGTGTGTCTGCCCGTGATATGAGCTTATCAATCGGACAGAGTGCAGGCTACATCAATAACATCGAAAACGGTGTGAATTTTCCGTCAATGACCGTGTTCTTTTATATTTGCGAGTATCTCGGTGTAACTCCGATGGAATTCTTTGACACCGAAACAAACAACCCGACAAAAGCAAAAGAGTTGCTTGACGCAACCAAGAATCTGAGCAATGAGCAATTGGAACACCTGATTGCGATTGCAAAGGGATTGAAATAACAGAGATAAGCCAAGCCGTCCGAGCAATCGGGCGGCTTGATGTTTTATAAGATAGCTTAGTTTTCAAGGAAGAATCTGTTGAAGCCCCTTTCGGCATGCTCACGCATAGCTTTATCAATATCGTAATATGGCGAAGATTCACCCTTCGTGCCGTAAATAAGCCACAACGGAAAACTGACAGTAAGCCTTTTGGGGAGCCTGTCAAAAGTATGATGATTCATAATACCACCTCTTGCGGCAATTATAGCATCTGTGACGGATTTTTACAATATGCATAGAGAAGATATGGTGTTCAGCTTTCAGATAATCTGCTTGCACGATAATATTTTCGAACCTGAGCAGGAAAGTTCAACGATGTCGCCTGCTTCAAGGAGCAGCATATTTTCATGTTCAGATGCTTTTGCTTTGAAAATGTTATTTTCTGTGTCAATCAGATAAATATAGGTGTTTCCGTCAATATCGATATATTTTACGGAAGCGATTGTAACGGTTACATTCTTCGCTTCATCGGTCGGAGTCTGAACTTCGCTTATGCCGAGCATAGCCTTGTATTTTGCGATACATTCCGCCTGCGTTGCGGCAGTTGTTACTATGTTGTACTGTTCAACATTGACTGCGGCGTAAAGCTTCACGAGTCCGCCCGAATCCTTAAGCACCATAATGTAGGTGGGATTTCCCTCAACGTTAATCAAAGAGGGGAACGAAGCCTGATAGCCTTTTTCCTGAACTTCGCCCTCTGCGGCTGCCATCGCAGATTTTTCATCGGCACCTGCAATCGCATAGTAGCGGCTTTCGCCCGTTCTTTCATTGGCAAGAAGGAAGCCGATGTTTGAGCTGTCGCCGTTAACTGAAGTTACGCCCGTGTATATCCATATATCGCCGTCTTTGGCAACATAACCGTAATCGGAAACGGGAGTTTCGTCAGATGAATCATCCTCGGAACTGTAGGTTGTAACCTGCTTGCAGCCTTTTTTTGCAAACAGACTGTTCATATATCCGTTCTGATACATTCCGTACCAGTTATACTGTTCACAGATAAGGTCGCCATAGAAAACAACGTCAATCCATCTCGGAATATCTGCAACATCATATCTCACGGTTTCGCCAGATACGGGATCAAGAACAATGCATCCAATGACGGTTTTTCCGCCGAAGAGAGAAATTGTTTTATCAACGATTGATGCAACATAATAAGGCTTTCCGCTTTCATCGATTTCAAAATGAAGATTCTCTGTCATCAATGTGGGATATTCCAGCCAGATGTGTCTTTTGGCATCTTCAAGAAAATAAGCGGAGGGAATATATTTCATACCTTCGGATTTTTCAAACGAAGCTGACATTGAAACGGGGTCAACGGTAACATAGCCTTTGACTCCTTCTTTGTTGTTCATCCATTTGAAAAAGCCTGCATATTCAAGAGCAGAAACCTTTACGGGTTTTCCGTTATAGTCAATTTGTATGTAATCGTTTGAAACATCAAACTGGCTGACAACATCGGAAAGTGCACCTATTTCACGGTCACCGAGCATTCGTGCAGATGCCGTATCCATAAGAGCTATGGAATCGGTTTCAACGGATTCCGATAAATCGGCGGTAAAATCCGAGTCATCAACTTTCAGAATTTTTGCATAAGAGGTTGCGTTGAACATAGTGCTGCCGATAATGCCTGCTCCGATAATAATAACAGTCAAGGCGATGGGCAGAATGTAAGGCACTATTGAAAATCTGAATTCGCTGTATTTCTTTGTGCGCCCCTTTGAACCTGTCTTTTTTGAAACGGTTACCCAACCGAAATCTTTGCATCCTTTTGCAATTCTTCCTGCAAGGATTGCCGCAAACAGAGCAAGAATAACAATAACCCAAAAACCGGGATTATGGATATTGATTGCGGTGCTTGAAATAAACAATCCCGCTGCCGATACAATCAGACCTGTAATCAAACCCGTGATTAAACCTGTGATAACGGGTACTACACCTGATTTTTTCATGTTTTTCACTCCTTATTATTTATAAGTCTGTTTCAGACACTCATCTATAAGACGTTTTAAAAAATTGTTTGGTCTATAACATTATGCCAAAATTTCTTTTCACAGTCAACAGCACGCCTTAAGTAGTCCCACAGCACCTGCAATTAATGCAACGGGTAAGAGCAGGATAAATCCGCCCACAAAAATTGCAAGTAAGATGAATGCGGGGACTGCGATTGCAAGCAGTACTGTTGCAACTATTTTGGCTGCACCCCACGTTATCCTGAACGCTAATCCGATTGCTTTGAAGAAAAGCCAGATTGCGAGAATCGAAAATATTATTTCAATCAAAAAAATCACTCCTCATGTTATTATATGTGTCAGGCGGCATTCTGAGTTTCTTTCCATGATTTATATGATGCAAGATCGTTCTTTATCGTATCGAGAACGATTTTGAAAACCATCGCATCATCGGCAACGCCTAAAACAGGGAAAGTATCAACAATAAAATCCACGGGACTCAGGATATAAATGAGTGCAACGGTAACCGTCACAAGCGAAGAATACGGGATGTTTTTGTAAACTCCGTTAATTGTGTCAATCAGCATATCGCAAACTGACGGAACATCAACAAACCACTTTTTCAGAAATGAAACATTTCCTAATTTCTTGGTGAAAGACAGTGTTTTTGTTGCAAGGTTGCGGACCGATTCGTTGTTTTTAAGTATCTTTTCGGCTTTTCTTTTCAGAAATGCAAACATCATTTTAATCGAAAAGCTTTCGGTTTTGAGAGTTACGGGTGCATCTGCATTCTGAAATTCAACCTCGATAACGTTATCGTTTCTTACGGCAAGAGCCTGATTTCTCATCTTAATTGCGGTTCTCATTGTTTTCCGCCTCCTTTTTGGTGTTTATTATCTCTACCCCGATAGTACGTGCATAATCGGGATTTTTTGCAATTTTATCTGTCAGCCTGATGGCCAATATTTTCTGTCTCGGACTCATATGCAACACTCCTTTGTGTTTTCCTTGACTATATGATAGCTCAACAAATCGCAGAACTGAATTACACTTTGTGCGGAAAATACACTCTGTTTTTTCACAATAAATGCAAAAAACGGTGCCCGGTTTAATTCCGGACACCGTAATTTCTTATTCGCCTTTGATTTGATTGTATTTTTCTATGTTGATTTTCTTGTCTGCAAGCATCTGCTCAACCCATAACTGCAGAGTTTCAACGGTAATTGAAATTCGTTCAAGTTCTTTCTGTATGAACACAAAATCCTTGATTTCATCGTCATCAATCATACCGTCGGCTGTTATTTCAATAAGCCTTTCCTGACTCTTTTTCATTGAATTGAGTGATGAGAGCATTTCGAGAACAATCTGTGCGAGGTCTTTGACTTTGACTTCGGGTACGTATTTCTCACCGATTGGGCATTCTTTTGAGCAGTAATGGTTGCAGAGAGTCGGCTCACCGTAGATTTCGGCAAGAAGCATTACTTCATCGGGAGTTATCGGAAATTTGCCGTTTTCAATTCTTTCCAGACGCTCGGGCTGAATGGGATTATCCATAAGCGATGCCTTGTCGCAAACATCGTCTCTTGTCAAATCATGCTTTTTTCGGGTTTCTTTATAGATCGTATCTGCCATAATGTTTCTCCTTGTAAACGGATTTCACAATGTGTATTGTAACACGAATTATGTAATATTTCAATATTGCATTAACACCTCGAAAATTAGAAAAATAGGGTCTCTGGAACCCTTGTATATCAACGGTTCTGAGACCCCGCAACTTAAGGGTGCGTATAGTTTGACCTGTACCCTCGGTTTTGTGTTTCTATTGTATAAATTTATCTTTTTAAAAGTGGAAAAAGTAACTTCTGAAAGCGTTGATGTATATGGGCTTGTGAGCGCGGTAACCGAGGGGTGTGTATAGTATGACCTGTTGCCTCGATTTTACGGTTACTTTTTCCACTTTTTTATTTTTGGTTTACCGTATGTAACCGATATTGTTTCATCTTGCTTCTTTCATACATTTTATGTAAAAACGTATGAAAAGTAGCTTCTGAAAGTGTTGATATATAAGGGGCTGTTAGTGCCGTAACCGAGGGGTACGTATAGTATGACCTGTTACCCGATTTTGCAGTTACTTTATCGACTGATACAGAATCTTATAACTGCCGTCATCACAAATCCCTACATGAGCTATACGGCAACCCTTTTCTGTTTCTTCAACAAGACTGATTATTACTAAATGTTCATTTTTAGCCTTGTCTCTGGTATGGTAGTACTCCGAAACCAAATTTGCCAGTTCTGATTCGTTTTTAATGCTCAGATCTACAGAGTAATACCACATTCCGCTCTGGAGAATAGTATCAATATCGTAACTGTAAAGCAATGCCATTTCAATAGAAATCAAATTGAGCTTAAACAGCAGTTCATTGGGCTCAGGCTTACGCACTACCGCAACCTGAGAAGAAGTCCAGTTACCCTCGGGCAAAGAATCAAGTATATCTTCGTCAACATCCCCGGTATAAATCTGACCGTTGCTTTTGCCGTACGCAATCAATTCTCCTGCAGCAAGATTATCGTCGGTGAGTTGGTACATAGAATAAAATATTCCATCAAGACTGTTGATGCCGTTCTTGCGTACCAGTCTGTCAAGATGATCCGCAATATCCGACGAAAACAAATAAATCTCTGTGTCAATAAAATCCTTAAACATAAATTTCGCAACGATTTCAAGACGGCTTGCACTACCGATTGCCCGGATAATTCTGTGATAATCCTCTGTTACTGTATCCCCTGAAAACTCATATTCCGTTCCGTCAGCATTAATCCAAAGCCTGTGAACTTCCGCCCAACCGTTCAGCATCAGACCTCCGAGCTTTGCAAAGCGGTGTACAATCTTTTTTAATGTACTTTCAAATATCGATGTGTTTTCAATGTGGTAATATTCTCTGATTTTTTCTTTCATAAAAAATTTTTCTCCTTTCAATTTTCAATAAAAAAAGAAACCGCATTTCAGCGATTTCTCCCATAATTATTCAGTTTAGTCAGCTGATTATTACCCTGTAAATGTAAAAAGAGCAACAGTTTTGTTGCTCTTTTTGTGTAAACGGGTTATTTTATCAGATATTTAAATTTGTTTCTTCTTGCAAGAAGAATGTTTTTTACACGGTTACGGACTGCTTCATCATAATATTCTTTGCACTCTTCAACAGCATTGATAATATCATTTTCCGTAAAATCGATTGCAAGCTGAATGCCGTAGAGCTCTTCTGCAGAATCCATCTGAAGGTCGAAATCTGCATCAAACGGTTTTGCTTTTACTTTTGAAATGCAATCGTAAATATCCGCATCAATCGGATAATCGTTTGTATCGGATAAAAGTGAAAGTCCGAAATCAAAATATGGACAAAAACTGAATTCTTCGGTGTCATCGTTTCTGATAAACGCAATGTTGTTTGTGTGTCTGTCCTCATTGAGGAAGAACGCATCGAGCTCAAGCATCGCCGTCAGATATGCACCAACGTTTTCAAGATTAGTGTGTTCTTGGATGAAATCAACCGTGAACTTTATTTTGTCTTTCACTTCGGGATAATCAAGAAGAGCCTTTGCCAGAGACTGACCCGTATATGCTCGGAAAAGCTTTTCAAGAGTATAAATTGTTTCGTTATCTTTCTTGAAGTCTTCAGAGTAACAACCGACAAGTTTTTTGCCTTCATATCCGATATATGTTGCCTTATATATTACAAAGTTCTGAATATTTGTTTTTGCAAGAAGTTTTGAAATAACAATTTCACTCAGACCTTCATATCCCATATGGTCTGCTTTATACCATAAGCCGTCTGCAAGCCATTTAGGCTGATTGCCTTTTGAAGATGAATCCGTAGTCATTTTTACAGGTTTGGTTGTTATTGTTTTATTGTTCATAAATCAACACCTGCTTTCATAAACAAAGTTGATATATTGGTTATCCTCTGCCATTCTGCCCTTTGTAGCCTCAATAATACGAATCGGGTCAAAGTGGTCAATGCCGAGATAATTGAGGATATCTTTTTTGTTGCCACGCTCTTCAGGGAAACATCTTTCACGCAGGAAATACTGAAAATCTTCCCACGTCGGATTTTCGATAACACCGAATGCACGGCGGAGAATATCGTTTGTGCGATTAATGATTGAAATTTTTTCGTTGAGGAAATCAACGTAGATTTCCGTGCAGACTTTCTGACGGAACATATAATTCATACGCATTGTGTAGTTGCCCTTGGGGAATGCATTGAGATATTTTGAGATTGTCTGACGGCTGACACCGAAGTGCTCTGCAATCTTCTGAGTAGTTATTCCCTGTTGCTGCATATCAATTATTTTTTGAATATCTTTTTCGACCAATGACTTTTTGCGACCTGTTTTCTGCTTGCCTGCAATTCTGCGAAGCTCTGCAACATTGTCTGTTCCGAACAGTTCAATACAAAGCTTGCGGTAATCTGTTGCCATAATCTCACCTCACAATATAGTGTAAATAATCATTTCTTTACACTCATTATATTATAGGCAAGAATGATTGTCAATATTGCAGTTAGAAAAACCGAACTGTTTTTATGATTCAGTACGGAATTTCTAACTGTTTTTGCCGATAACGGCAATTTTATCTCAAATCTGCCAACGGAGTGTAATCGGTATTCTCGAGAAGATGTTCTTTCAGTTTTCCGCTAAGCAGTAATTTCACATATTTCAGCGGGTCGTTATAAACAAGATAATCAAGTTCTGAGCGTTCATACATATTATCGGCATATTCATCCTCAACTGCAATGCAGTCGATTCCCACAACAGACCCGTCTGTCAGAGTGACTTCAACGCACGCAGTATCCATATTGAACCAACAACTTCTGATAAATTTCTTCATTTTGACACGTCCTTCATATTTAATGATAACACAAAACAAACAGAAACTCTGATTTTTACCCTTTTCGGGTTGATACGGTTGAAAGAATCAATTTAGTGATATGTACTAAATAATTCCCATCCGTTTTGACAAATCAAGCATATTTACGCAGAAAATATCGGACTGTCCCAATGTCATCATTAACGGGTCGCCTTCACGGATACGCATGGTGCGGCGGATTTCCTTGGGGATAACGACCCTTCCGAGGTCGTCAATTCTTCTGACAATACCTGTGGCTTTCATTTTATATCTTTCTCCTTATATTTTGGTTGCCCTGTTATTGTTTGTCAGAAATTGCGGTTTATACGAAATAATTCTATCGAATATTGATTTACTGCCTTAAACAAACGGTTGAATCTTTCTTTGGAAAATTTTTTACAAATTACTTTCAAAGTGTTGACAAATCCATAACGGATATATATTATAGTACGTGAACTATATAGTACGCATACAAATTGTCAACGAGGGGTGATTTTATCAGACGAAGAAAGGTTAACACCACAAAGCTGGAGATTATTCAGACGGCATCTGAAATGTTTATTGAAAACGGATATTCGGCAACTTCTCTGCGCTCGATTGCGGATAAGTTGGATATCAGTCCCGGACATCTTGTTTTTTATTTCCCCACGAAGGAGCATTTGCTTGCGGTTCTTATAGACAAGCTTTGTTCGTTTCAATGGAAACTGATAAAAAAAGAGGCGGAGGACGGAATAAGCACTCTTCTTGCGGTTTGCCTTGAGCTTATGACAATGGCGGCGGCAGCGGAGGAAGACGAAATTGCAAAGGACTTTTTGGTTTCTGCTTATCAGAGCAGGAGATGTCTTGAAATGATTCAGAAAAATGATATTGAAAGGGCAAAAGAGGTTTTTTCGGAGTTTTGTTCCGATTGGTCCGATGAGCAGTTCAAGCAGGCAGAAAGCCTTATTTCCGGCATAGAGTATGCAACGCTGAACACAACACGCTACTCTGCAAAGCTTGAAACACGAATTACGAGTGCGCTTGAAGCAATACTGACAATTTACAATGTGCCCGAGGAAATCCGCAGGATTAAAATCAAAAAGGTTCAGTCAATGAATTACCGTTCAATAGGCAAACGAATTTTCAAAGAATTCAAGGAATATATTGAACAGGAAAATGAGCAGGCATTTGATGAGTTGCTGAAATGAACGCAGAATGCAGAACGATGAACGCAGAACGGAGAATTTGATGGGTAGCGTTGTTGAAATTAAAAGCTTCGATTTTGCAGTCAGAACGGTAAATCTTTATAAGCATCTGACTTCGGAGAAAAAAGAGTTTGTTTTATCAAAACAGCTTTTACGTTGCGGAACAAGCATCGGTGCAAATATTGCCGAAGCTGAACGAGGGCAAAGCAAGGCGGACTTCAATGCAAAGCTGAACATTGCCCTTAAAGAGGCAAATGAAACTACTGGTTAAGGTTGTTACACGAAACAGATTATCTGACAGATAAAGAATTTAAAAGCATTGAGAAAGATATTGATGAAATAATCGCAATACTCGTTTCAATATGCAAGAAAACAAGCTTAAAATAAACGCAGAATGATGAATGCAGAACGAATATAACCACCTCTGTGTTCTGCACTCTGAACTCTGCACTCAATAACCAAGGAGGTTTTTTAAAAATCATGAAAAAACGAATTATCAGTGCGGTGCTTGTTGCGGTTATGCTTATCGGAATAGCACAGATCGGAGTAACCAAATGGGACATTCAGCTCGGAAATTATGCTCAGGCTGCCGAAGGAGAGAGCCTTCTTCAGATGCTTGACATTAATGACACAGCTGTTAATGTTCCCAACGATAAGGACAACCCCTACGGACCGGGAAGCCTTAATATGTTCCCGAGAATGGAACTTATGTACTACGATAACGTACATAACAACAATTCTGTATATTACAGAAGAGTTTATGATTATGACCAGAGAAAGCAACCTATAATCTGGGATAATGAGGAATTCTCCAAGACACCCGCAAGAAAGTTTGAGGCTTCGCAGAGCGCGGCGTTTGACCCCACAGGTGTTGGCAAACAAAATTATGTTGCAACCGTTGGCTATGTTGCATGCGATGCTCCCAACGGCGGCAAAGGTCTGCAATATTATCTTCGGGTTGAAGACAGCTACGGCAATGTTTTTGCGGAACATGATCTTGGTATGATTTATGATGATATAAGTCCATATGACGATTATAATTTACCTGACGGATATGAGATAAATGCGTTTCTTGCCATAACAAGCGGCGACTTCAATGGCGACGGTTACGAGGAAATTGCAGTTTATGACCTTGATCCGATCACAAGTAGTTGTGCAATAAAAATATTCTCATATAACAACAGCTCCAGAACGCTTACACAGAGAAACAACATGCGGGTACGTAACGCTTGCTATGGCGGAACTCTTCCCGTAAGAGTTACAACTAACTGGCCCATAGTTCAGCTTACTGCAAGCGATCTTGACAAGGATTTTAAAGATGATCTTGTTGTTACATCATCTTTCCCTCACAGAAGATACACCAACACCAGAAACACAGACTATGCCATGCCCAGAACTTCTGTTGTTACATATAGCGAAAGCTTCAGTTATACGGTTAATGCGACTTTTGAGCATGCATGGGATTATTCAGAATTCGATTCAGGTAACACAAGCGGAAAAGCCCAGATAAGCTGTTACGGCTCGGCGGCTGTAGGCGATATTGACGGCGACGGCAGAGATGAAATTGTCTATGCCGGATATGACCTTTCAACAGACGAGAGAAACAACACAGACACTTCGGGAATCAATAAGAGCTATGCCAACGTAGGTGTTATTGAGTATTCCGACGGAGTATATAAGAAGGGTGCCGGCGGAGTTTGCCAGTATGTTAAAATCAACCCGAATATTGCGGCAGGTCTTTATGAAAATAACTGTCAGTCACCCATAGCGCTTGCCTGCTTCAATCCCGTAGGCACAGGCGGTAAGGATTATGTGTTTATCGGCGGTTCGGTTTATTCTTTACGTACCGACGGCGGCAGCCAGACTCCCGTTGACCTTTCTCATAACCACCCTGCAGCTGACTATGGCTTTAAGCTTGAATATGAAGCATCAGATTGGGATTCAATTTATTCCCAGGGCACAGAGGATTATTACGGCAACTCAAAAACAAAGCATCACAATATCTGGATTGAATCCGTTGCAACGGGCAACTTCCTCAATGATGAAAATGCGGGTGAACAGCTTGTGTTCATCGTTGGCAGAAAGTCAAGCGAAGGTCACAACTTCAGGCATGATGTAGTTCAGATTGCAACGGATGCAAAAGACAAGCTTATTGCATCAAGATTTGCAATCAACTACCAGACAGGCACAAGCTATAAGAGAAATATGACCTATACGGCAATGGATATTGATGATGACGGAATGATTCTTCAGTTTGTGGAAAAGGATTCATATTTCTCAGACCCGAATATTGTTGCAGTTCTTCAGGCAGCTCCCTATTTTGAAGACCTTGTTCTTCTTAATGAGGATTACTGTGAAGACGGCTCAACCGTTTTCGGTAAATCATCAGGCTCAGGAACCTCGGAAACTCACGGCTTTAACGTTACAGCTTCGGTTATCACAGGCTACGAGCAGGATATCACCTGCTTCGGAGTTAAACTCGGCGGTGTTGATTTTGAGGTTGAAGTAAGCGCTTCGGTAGGCGGCGAATGGGAAGATGCAACCGAAAAAACAACTTCAGTTGAATACTCTTCACCGAGTACGGAGGACAGAGTTATCCTTACAATGACTCCGTATATCCGCTATGTATATAATATGTGGACACCTCAGTTCACCACTCCCACAAGGGCTGAATATAACGCAACTTGTGCATCATTGAAAGACGATGCTGCAGCTCTTGAAAATTACAAGAATGAGGTTTTAAGAACTACCAATACACACGGCTGGGGTCAAACAGTTCCCGCCGGATGGTCAAAATATATAATGTGTGTTCCCGAAACACCCAGACTTTCAATGATAACCGTAACCGAGTTTGATAAGGTAGCTGAATCAACCGGTGAATTTGAGGCTATCAGAGGCAACGTCCTGAATCACAGCATAGGTGACCCCTCAACATATAACCACAATGAATCCAGCCTCAGAGATTTTTCGGGCGGCAGTGACGTTGTAAGCGATGGTCTTGATATGAGCGATTCCGATTATATCTGGGTTTCCAAGGGCGGCGGTACCGTAACTCAGAGCATTGAAGAAATGTCCTCAAGTGCCTCATCGGTTACATGGGGAGCAGGAATCACAACAACCATGGTAGGTAATGCAGGCGGAGTTAAAGCCGGTGCTTCTGCCGGTGTAGAGTACACAGGCAGTTATACCACTATGAATTGTTCGTCAACCTACATTGCCGGTACCGTTGCAGGTATGCCGTCAGCAGAAAACGGCGAAACTGCAGGCTTTGATTTCCAGTGGCGTTTTGGCAGCTGGAAAGAAAGACTCAACAATCAGGATTGCCTTGTTCTCGGTTTTATAACCAAGAACGTCAAAATGCCTCTCAAATCTCCCAAGAACCTTGCAATCAAGGATTCAACCGCAACAACAATTACCCTTAACTGGGAAAAGGCTGGCGGAGACTGGACTCAGGTATATATGATAACGGATAATGAAACAAATCCGTATTTCCTGATTGATACCATTGATTCGGATAAAAACGAATATACGGTTGAAGGACTTAACCCTAACACAAAATACACATTTGCTCTCAGATCAACAGACAGCGTCGGCACAGAGGCAAGTATTTATACCGCCCCTGTTTCGGGCAAAACGAAATATGCCGAAGGTGTGGAGGTTCCTCATATTGACCATATAAGCGATATTCACGCTCTTTCAGGCTCGGATGTTAATATCAAGGCTGTTGCAACGGCAGTTGACGGCGGAACCCTTACTTATCAGTGGCAGGAGCAGGTTGAGGAGAATGATGTTTACGTATGGCAGAACATAAAGAATCAAATCAACGCCATAATGCCCATAATTGACGTAACCGATGATTATAACGGTAAAAGATATCGTTGCGAGGTAGGCCAGCTTATTGACGGTAAGGTAGCTTATGTTTATTCAAACACCGTAAACCTCTATGTAGGTCAGGGCGGCACAACAACCTCTCTTGCAATCAGCGAGCCTTATGGTGCTGCAAGCGGCTCATATCAGGTTGAGAATGAAAAAGTAAACACGGCGGTTACAGAACTTGTCGCAAAGGTAGGCACTGACAGCTACAGCATTGCAAAGCTCGCAGACGGTAACTATATCGTTACTCTTAAAGAACAATCGGATACTGCTGTTTATCAATATATTGCAGACGAAACAGCAAAAGCGGCTATTGAAGCGGCAATCACAAACAAGCAGGAAACCGTTACTCTTAATGCAGCAAATCTTGCAGAAATCGTTACCTATTCAGAGTACGTAACCGAAAGCAGAGTTTCAACCGGTATATCTGACAATGCCGTTTTTGTTCAGGTAAGCGAAGAAGATGTTGCGGCGGGCAAGAACACTTTCATTCTTAAAGAAACTGTTTATATTCCCGATCCCACCGATCCGGAAAATGAAACTGCCGGAACAACAGAAACGATTGAGCATACAGTAACATACACCAAAACATATACCGAAGGCACAAAAACACTTTATGTTGTACCCGTTACGGAGGATATTGAGGGTGTTGACGATGAAGGAAACGTCACAACAACCTCAAGAAGCTTCGATACATATTACTATATCGACTCCGCTGACACAACGATGACCGAGCCTGTTGAAGTTACCGCTCAGGTAATGGGCTATACACAGGCAGCAGATTCTTCAAAAACCTATACAATGGAAACAGAAACTGCGGTTGTTACTTTTGAAAAGGAAATAAAAGAAACATATTACACAACAACTGTTGTTGCAGGCGATACCGTAACTCTTGCAGCTCTTGTTGAAAGCACAAGCGTTGGCATGAATATGGTTCCCACAGGCAATGTATGCTTCAAGATTTCTCTTAACGGCGATTCATCAAAAGAAACAAAATACGAAATTCCTCTCACAGAATACAGCGAAACCAAAGGCTCTGCGGTTACAGAGTGGACTCCCTCAGAAGACGGAACCTATACAATCGTTGCAACATATTACGGCAACAGCAGGCTCCTTTCGTCTTCATCTGAAAGCCTGACCTACACCGCTTATGAAGTTTCGGGCGCAGGAACCAAGGAAGTAAAGAGCTTTGTTATGAATTGCAATGATACCGTTATCAATAACACTTCCATCAATCTTGCACCTGCTCTTAATGTTACTTCTGTCACAAGCAATGACACGGAGCTTGAAGATGTTGTAACTACACCCTACAGCCTTGAATCTGATAACACCATTGTTTATGAAGTAAGAATGGAATACAGCGAAGCTCCCGAGGGCAGCTATATTATTGAAAACAATGTTTTCACGGCTACCGTTAACGGTACTTATTTCATAACCGCAACATACACAGACGGCGAAGGTGCTGATGCTCAGAGCTTCACCTACACCAAGAAAATCAATGTTGTTACAACAGCGGGTGAACAGCAGCCCATCTATTTCCAGAACTCATCAATAACAGTATATACAACTCAGAAAACTGTTAAAAACGAGCTTTCAAACTTCAATGCAGGCGCAACAGTAAGATATAAGAGTACAGACGAAAGCGTTGCAACCGTTGATGAAACAGGCCTTGTTACAATTCATAAGAGCGGCGTTACAAGCATCGTTGCAACCTCCAGCGTTTCAGGTAAAGATGATGTTGAGGCAACATATCTTCTCTATATCAACAAGCAGCCCCTGACTCTCTCCGTTCCCGATGATATAATTGTAACATACGGTCAGACACAGGAAGAAGCTCTTGAAATTATTGCTGCAAGCGGTCTTGTTGTTAAAACAAACGGCGGTGTGGTTGATAATATCAGCTATAGCGATATAACCGGCAAAGCAAACGATGAACCCACATACAGCATCACATACAAACAGGGTTCGGGTATAGGCAGATATTCGGTAACAATCAATGAGGTTTCATCTGTTCTTTATGACGTAACAAATATCGGCGGATATTTTGAGGTTGTTCAGAAAGAAATAGGCAACGATGATATTGAAAGTGTAAACGTCGAAACCAAGGACTATGACGGCACAACAGAAGCTGAGCTTTCAGTTACTTTCAAGGAAGGTGTGCTTGTAAGCAACGATGTTGTTGAGGCAGAGGTTGAAGGCGAATTTGACACTTCTGAAGCAGGCGAAAATAAGCTTGTAGGTTACCAAATTACAAAGCTCACCGGTCCCAACAGCGGTAACTATGTTCTTGCGGCAAACGTAAGCGGAAATTCAACCGGAACAATAGAAAAAGCTCCTATTTCCGTAACAATGCCCAGAACTACATCAGTTGTTTATGACGGTGAAATCAAGAGCGTTAATGTTCTTGCTTATTCAAACGGTCTTTATTACAACGACTTCACCGTTAAATATGTTGACGAAAACGGTGTTGAAACAACTGAACCCGTAAATGTAGGCAAATATAATGTTGTTATTGAGCTTGCAGACTCCGATAATTTCACAATCAAAAACGCATACGACGCATCTCTTGTTATAAAATCTGCAACTCAGGATGTATTTACCGTTGAAGGAATCCCCGAAACAGTTACCTATGGTGACAGGTTTGAAGTACAGACTGCGGGTGCACAGGAAGGCGGAACAATTACCTATACCGTTTCAGGTGTGGGAGTTGACGGCAACCCCGCCGATATTGCAAAGCTTGAAACCGTTGACGGCAAAACCTATATTGAAATTACAGGTATGGGTACTGTTACTGTTAAGGCAACTTCATCCCTTGCCAACTATAACGATAAATCCGCTATGAGAACCTTCACCGTTGGCAAGAAAACCCTTGCGGTTAAGGCAACTCCCGTTGCAAGAATATATGACGGCACAACAGCTGTTGACGTTGTTGTTGAGCTTGACGGACTTCTTGCAGGTGATGAAGGAATCACAGCAACCGCTAACGGAACTCTTGCAACTCCCGATGCAGGCAAGTCAAAGACTGTTTTCATC
>JBGVNA010000089.1:0-6150 GCA_045125175.1 Acutalibacteraceae bacterium | reverse complement strand
CCCGAATACGGTCAGGATATTGCCAAGGAACACGAAAAGTATCTTACGGAAAAGTATTTCAAAGCACCTGTATTTGTTTATGATTGGCCAAAGGATATTAAGGCTTTTTATATGTATCAGAATGATGACGGCAAAACCGTTGCTGCAGTTGACCTTCTTGTTCCCGGTGCGGGAGAGCTTATGGGCGGCAGTCAAAGAGAAGTGCGCTATGATTTACTTAAAAACAGAATGGATGAGCTCGGCATATCCGAAGAAAGTCTTTGGTGGTATCTGAATCTGCGCAAATACGGCGGCTGCGACCATTCAGGATTCGGCATGGGATTTGAACGGTTGCTTATGTATGTAACAGGTATGGAAAATATCCGTGATGTTATTCCATTCCACAGAACACCCGGAAGCTGTGAGTATTAAAAATAATCTTTTATCAGAGGTTGACAAATTGCCGTCTGTTGGAGTATAATATCTGCATTAAAGGCAAAGGCGTCTTTGAGTTTGATTCTCGAAGTGTCTCTGCCTTCTTTTTTATCGAAAATTAAACAAGCGGATATAGGCAATGGCGTCTTGATGTTTATTCATTAAGTTGTCATTGCCTTTTTTTAATTTTGAACGGAGGTACACTGAAATGACAAAAAAAGAACAGCTTTACGAAGGAAAGGCGAAAAAAGTTTTTAAGACTGATAGCCCCGAGCTTTTGATTGTTTCCTATAAGGATGATGCAACTGCATTTAACGGTTTGAAAAAAGGAACAATCGCAGGCAAAGGCATTATCAATAACAAAATGAGCAACCTTCTTATGCAGAGGCTTGAGCGAGTTGGTATTCCCACTCATTTTGTCAAAGAACTTTCAGAAAGGGAAACTCTGGTTAAAAAGGTTTCCATTGTACCCCTTGAAGTGATTGTAAGAAATATTGCAGCAGGCTCATTCTCCAAACGCTACGGAGTGGAGGAAGGCTTTGTGTTTGAAACTCCTACCATTGAATTTTCTTATAAAAACGATGATTTGGGTGACCCTCTTATGGATGAATATCACGCAATTGCAATGAAGCTTGCGACACCCGAAGAAATAGAAACAATCAAAAAATATGCCTTTGGAGTTAATGAACAGTTGAAAGCTTTCTGGACTGAATGCGGTGTTACACTTGTTGATTTCAAGCTTGAATTCGGCAGACTTGCTGACGGAACAATAGTTCTTGCCGACGAAATCAGCCCCGATACCTGCCGCTTATGGGATACCAAAACGAGAGAAAAGCTTGATAAGGACAGATTCCGCCGTGATTTGGGTGGCGTTGAAGATGCTTATGCAGAGGTCATGAAACGCCTTGAGCAGCATATATAAGGGAGGATTTGAAATGTCAAACTGTGCAATAGTCGGAATCAACTGGGGCGATGAAGGAAAAGGCAGAATGGTTGATCTGCTGACCCAAAACTATGATGTTGTAGTCCGCTATCAGGGCGGCGGAAATGCAGGACACACCGTTATCAATGAGCACGGAAAATTTGCCTTGCACCTTCTTCCATCGGGTATCTTCAGAGAAGGTGTCGTGAATATTCTCGGAAACGGCGTTGCTCTTGACCCCGAAAATCTTTGGAACGAAATGCAGGATGTTATGGAAAAGGGAGTTTCGCTTACCCCCGAAAATCTCAAAATAAGCGACCGTGCATCGCTCCTGCTCCCTTGGCACCGCGATTTGGATGAGCTTGAGGAAATGAGACTCAAGGATAAAAAATACGGTTCAACAAAACAAGGAATAGCTCCGTTTTATTCCGATAAGTACCAAAAGAAAACAATTCTTGCGGGTGAGCTTTTCTATCCCGAAGAGCTTAAAGCTCATCTCGCTGATTTGGCAGAATGGAAAAATCTCACCTTAACCGAAGTATACGGTGCAAAGCCTTATACGGAAGAAATGCTTGATAAATGGATTTCAGAATATTGCGAAAAAATCAAGCCTTTTGTGTGTGATACAGGTGCATTTCTGAAAGAAGCACAGGCAAGCGGTAAAAGCATTCTTTTTGAAGCTCAGCTCGGTTCTCTGCGAGACCTTGATTACGGAATTTACCCCTACACAACATCGTCAAACACTACGGCGGCATACGCACCCATCGGTTCAGGCTTACCTTCCGCAATAATCAATGATGTTGTGGGTGTTGTCAAAGCATATTCAACCTGTGTTGGTGAAGGTCCTTTTGTATGCGAGATGTTTGGCGATGAAGCGGAAGAGCTTCGCAAAGCAGGGTTTGAATACGGTGCCAAAACCGGCAGACCGAGAAGAGTCGGTCCCATTGATATCCCAGCAACAAAATACGGTGTTCAGGTACAGGGTGCAACCGAGATTGCACTTACCAAGCTTGATGTTCTGAGCTATATGGATAAAATTCCCGTTTGTACTCATTATCTTGTTGGCGATGAAAAAACAGACCGCTTTCCGTTCCCTATTGCCTTAAATTCCGCAAAGCCAGTTGTTGAATACCTTGACGGCTGGAAATGCGATATTTCCGATATCCGTTCATGGGAAGAACTGCCGAAACAGGCACAGGAATATGTAACATTCATTGAAAAAGCCATCGGCTGTCCGATAACCTATGTTTCAGTAGGACCTGAAAGAGACAGCATAATAATAAGAAAATAAGGAGAACTCAATATGACCAATCAATACGAATCCCCCTTATCATCTCGCTACGCATCAAAATATATGCTTGAGCTTTTTTCGTCGGATATGCGTTATCGTACATGGCGCAGGCTCTGGGTATCGCTCGCAAAGGCGGAAATGAAGCTTGGTCTTCCCGTAACGGCAGAGCAGGTTTCGGATTTGGAAAATAATATTGAAAACATAGATTACGAATGCGTAAGCAAAAGAGAAAAAGAAGTGCGCCACGATGTTATGGCTCATGTTTATGCTTACGGCAAGGTTGCACCTTCAGCGGCAGGAATTATCCATCTCGGTGCAACAAGCTGCTATGTAACCGATAATGCTGATTTGATTATTTACCGTGACGGCTTGCTTTATCTTCGCAAGGAGCTTTTAAAGGTTATTGCAAATCTTGCAGATTTTGCGGAAAAATACAAGGCATTGCCAACACTCGGCTATACCCATTATCAGCCCGCACAGCTTGTAACTGTCGGCAAAAGAGCAACACTCTGGATGCAGGATTATCTCTCCGATCTCAACGAGATTGATTTCGCAATTGAAAACATCAAATTTCTCGGATGCAGAGGTACAACAGGAACAGAAGCAAGCTTTGTTGACTTGTTTGAGGGTAACACGTCAAAAATCGATGAAATGAACCGAATGATTGCATCGGATTTCGGCTTTGATGAATGCTTTGATGTTTGCGGTCAGACATATCCCCGCAAGGTTGACAGCAGGATTCTTAACGCTCTTTCTTCGGTTGCACAGAGCTGTTACAGAATGGCAAATGATATAAGGCTTCTCCAGCACGACAGACAGCTTGAAGAACCGTTTGAAAAGAATCAGATTGGGTCATCTGCCATGGCATATAAGCGCAACCCTATGAGAAGCGAGAGAATATGCTCGCTTGCACGATATCTTATGGCGGATGCAATGAATGCACCGATGACCGCTTCAACACAGTGGCTTGAGCGTACTCTGGATGATTCCGCAAACCGCCGTATATCAATGCCTGAAGGCTTCCTCTGTGCAGATGCGATTCTCCGTCTTGCACAGAATGTTACCGACGGACTTCATGTAAACGAAAAAATTGTTGAAAAAACAGTAAAAGATTATCTGCCGTTTATTGCAACAGAAAATCTGATGATGGAAGCAGTAAAAAAAGGCGGTGACCGTCAGCAGCTTCACGAAACAGTCCGCAAATGCTCTATGGAGGCAACTGCAAAAATGAAAAACGGTGAAGAATGCGACCTGCTTTCACGTCTGGCGGCAGAAAAAGAATTCGGTTTAACCGAAGAAGAGATGAATACACTTCTCACCCCATCTGCATATATAGGCAGATGTCCCGAACAGGTTTATGCATTTCTCGGCAAGATAAAACCGCTGCTTGTCGGTGTTTCGCACGAAAATACGGAAATAGATTTATAAAAACGGAGGTGAACACGGTGAGTGAAAAAATACTTGTGCTTGATTTCGGCGGTCAGTATAATCAGCTGATTGCAAGGCGTGTGCGTGAACAGCATGTCTATGCCGAAATAAAGCCGTATAACAAAATATCTGTTGATGAGATAAAAGGAATCGGATATAATGGCATAATTTTTACGGGCGGACCCAACAGTGTATATGATGAATTGTCGCCCCATTATTCTGCGGATATTCTCAATGCAGGTATTCCGATTCTCGGTATCTGCTACGGCTGTCAGCTTATGGCGTATATGGCAGGCGGAGAAATACGCAGTGCTGAAAACGGCAGCGAATACGGAAAAACCGCTGTGTTCACAAAGGAAAACCCGTTGTTTAAAAATGTTCCGTACGAAAGCGTTTGTTGGATGAGCCATACGGACTATGTAAAAACACCTCCCGAAGAATTTAAAATTATTGCATATACGGATAAGTGTCCGTGTGCTGCAATGTGTGATGAAAAAAGAAAGCTTTACGGAGTTCAGTTTCATCCCGAAGTTACCCACACCGAATACGGAAAAGAAATGCTGAGCAATTTTCTTTTTGAAATCTGCGGTTGTAAAGGTGAATGGAAAATGGATGATTTTGTTGAACAATCCGTTGAAAAATACCGTGTGAAGCTTAAAGATAAAAAGGTTCTTCTCGCTCTTTCGGGAGGAGTTGATTCATCGGTTGCCGCTGTTCTTCTTCACAAGGCAATAGGCAAAAATCTGACCTGCGTTTTTGTTGATCACGGTCTTTTGCGTAAAAATGAAGGTGATTTTGTTGAGCAAACTTTCAGGGAAAAATTCGGACTGAATCTCATAAGGGTAAATGCCGAAGAAAGATTTTTGAATAAGCTTTCGGGAGTTGCCGATCCCGAAGAAAAAAGAAAAATAATCGGCGAAGAATTTATCCGTGTGTTTGAAGATGAAGCAAAAAAACTCGGAAAAATCAATGTGCTTGTTCAGGGCACGATTTATCCTGATGTAATTGAAAGCGGCAAAGGTGATTCGGCGGTTATTAAGAGTCACCATAACGTGGGCGGTCTGCCCGATGTTATATCCTTTGACGAAATAGCAGAGCCTCTTCGTGACCTTTTTAAGGATGAGGTGCGTGAGGCAGGAACAAAGCTCGGCATACCTTATGAGCTCGTATGGCGTCAGCCGTTTCCGGGTCCGGGTCTTGCAGTCAGAGTAATCGGAGAAATTACAAAAGAAAAGCTTGATATTCTCCGCGAAGCGGATGCAATATTCCGTGACGAAATATCAAAAGCAGGTCTCGAAAAATCGGCAAGCCAGTATTTTGCAGTACTGACCGATTCAAAAACCGTCGGTGTTATGGGTGATGCAAGAACCTATGGCTATACCGTTGCCTTGCGTGCAGTTTCAACCGATGATTTTATGACTGCCGAGTGGACAAGGCTGCCGTATGAGGTTCTTGAAAAATCAAGCAACAGAATAACAAACGAGGTTAAAGGCATATCAAGGGTTGTTTATGATATCACCTCGAAGCCTCCTGCCACAGTTGAATGGGAGTGATAATATGACCAAATATATCTTTGTAACCGGAGGCGTTGTTTCGGGTCTCGGTAAAGGAATAACCGCCGCTTCGCTCGGAAGACTTCTCAAAGCAAGAGGCTTGAAGGTTGCCGCACAGAAGCTTGACCCTTATATAAATGTTGACCCCGGAACGATGAGCCCTTATCAGCACGGCGAGGTTTATGTTACCGAAGACGGTGCGGAAACCGACCTTGATTTGGGGCACTACGAGAGATTTATAGACGAAAATCTGAATAAATATTCAAACCTGACTACGGGCAAGGTTTATTGGAACGTTTTGAATAAGGAACGCAGAGGAGAATATCTCGGTTCAACCGTTCAAGTGATTCCTCATATTACAAATGAAATTAAAGAGTTTGTTTACAGCGTAGGCAAAAAGACCGATGCCGACGTGGTGATCACTGAGATCGGCGGCACTATAGGAGATATCGAATCTCAACCGTTTTTGGAGGCGGTTCGCCAGATCTCGTTGGAGGTCGGCAGAGAAAACAGTCTCTTTATCCACGTCACGCTCGTTCCTT
>JBGVNA010000088.1:0-9065 GCA_045125175.1 Acutalibacteraceae bacterium | reverse complement strand
CAAACATCATTATTGCAGTTGAAGAGTTGTTGAAGTCGCTGAATGATTCGGGGTAAATGTCTACATGGGTGCAGAGAGTGACAAATTCAAGGTTGCGCACAAAGAAATGCTGACCCGTGTGAAGAATTACCTTTTTGATATCTTTGTTGCGGATCATTGTGTTTTCAAATTTGAGGGTCATGGCGTTGCCGCATTCACCCCAGAGTGAGCTGTCTCTGTGGCCAAGAGACGGAAAATTATAATAGACGGTTTCAATATCGATTTCGTTTTTATGATAATCAACAATATCGAGAAATTTGGCGATGTGGTCCTCGTGGCTGTGAGAGAAAAACCAACCCGCAACAACGGGCTTCCTGCCTCCTGTCAGCCTTTTGAGGAATTCAATGATCCTGATATCGTCATTGACGGAATACATGTGGGCGCTGTCAATGACAAAGAAACTGCCGTCCTCACAGCGGATTATGTAACACATTCCGCAGTCGATGAGCGAATGGTCAACTTCAAACTGCCAGAGGGTTGTGTCGCATTTTTGGATACGGTTTTCAGGTTTGGTATTATAATATGCCGTTACGGGGTCTGCAACTATGCGCATCTTGCTTTCGCTTTCGCAATAATAAACATGCAGCATAATATTCGAGCGATAGGTTCTGTGGTAGTTATTTTTTATGTCAAAGCTGTCAAACAACAAGTAACCGCTTTTTTGAACGGATGCGCATTCTTCTTCAAAATCAGCAAAGGTGCAGTTTTCATAAATTAGCATATAAGTGTTTCTGCCACAGTCATATTCATGTGAAGGTGCAAATGCGGGCATGGGAATATTATTAAATATTTTATTCATTTTTCAGTCCCTTTCTTTGAGAGCTTTCATATATTATAGCATCGGCACAATACTTTCACAACAATTTTTTGAACAAAATGAGAATTCTGGTGCTGCAATGTTGTGCGTTAAATAAAACTGTGGTAAAATATAAATAAAAAAACTAAAAGAGGTGAGAATATGAAAAAAATTACGGCAGTTGTGCTTTGCGCAATGATGATGTTTCATATGCTTTCTGTCTGTGCATCTGCGGAAAATAAAAATGACGATCCGATTATACTTGTTTCGGGCTTTCTCTGTTCTCAACTTTTTAAGGATTACGGAACGGATTCTGAAGAAAAGGTTTGGGTAATGAATGCGGATAAAATAACCGACAGCATAAGCTCTGACCTGCCACGCTTTTTCAAAGGCTTTGCAAGCCTTGCGGCAGGGGATACCGAAAAGTTCGGCATTTCTTTGGGTGAGAGTGCGGGCAAAGTGCTTGAAGATTTGCGCTGCAACCCTGACGGCAGCTCCGCCTATAACGTGACGCATTATCCCAATGATCCCGCAACATCCAACGTTGCATATATGCTAGAAAACGGTCTGGAAAAGAATATGTATGAGGTCAATTTTTGCAAGCATCTTGCAGGTCTTGCCGATGCATCAAAGGTTTATTGCTTCCAATATGATTCCCGTCTTGATGCCGTAACTCTGGCAGGCAGGCTCAATGAGTTCATTGAAGAGGTTAAGGATTACACGGGTTCGGAAAAGGTCAGAATCTTCTGCCTGAGTTTCGGAGGTTTGATAACAAGCTCTTATCTTTATATTTACGGCGATTCGAGCGTAAGCAAACTTATCATGAGCGTGCCTGCTCTCGGCGGCACAAATATTCCCGATAAGCTTTTCAGGGGCGATATCGATTTCCCTGTTGAGGATATTGCGAGCTTTTTTGAAACGATTCTCGGAGGTCAGAGCGATGCTTCAAGGCTCTTTGAGGCATCAGAGTTCAATGTGATGAATGCCGTTATTTCAAGTGCAGGCGACGGAATGTGTGAGCCGTTGAAATATTGGGGCAGCATCTGGTCTTTGTGCTCTGCCGATTTGTACGATGATCTTAAAGCGGATTTTCTTGACCCCGTACTTAATAAGGCTTTGATTGAAAAAACTGATAAGGTTCATTATGAAATAATGCCTGCAATTCCGCAGATGCTGAAGAATGCTCAGGTGCACGAAATCGATGTTGCGATCCTTTGCGGCACGGGCAGCGGGATTGTGACGGGCGGCGGGCTCAACGGCGACGTGATTCTCCCTGCAGGCGCTGTCAGCGGAGCGACATGTGCTCCGCTCGGTCAGCGGTTTGCCGACGGTTACATAGGTGTTAAAACATCGTGTTCAGACCCTGCCCACAATCACGTTTCACCCTCAATGGAGGTTGATGCCTCAAGTGCATATCTGCCCGATAATACATGGTTTATCGAAAAACATTATCATGGTCAGTATTATTACGAGGAATATACACGCTCGCTTGTCACAAAGCTACTGCTGACGGATGAAATAAAGGATGTTTATTCCAGTTCCGATTATCCTCAGTTTGAATATTCCAATCATTCCACCCGCAATATTCATGTTAAATTTGATTCAAGCAGCACGGGATACCTTTCCTCGGCGGATAATTCACTTATCGTGAAGAATGTGTCGGAGAACAATATCATAAAAATTCTTTCTGTTCATTTTGATGGCGCTCAGCTTGATTTTGATGTTTCCGATTCTGGGTTTTTAAAGGCGGGCGAAAGCACCACAATACCGTTTGAAGGTGAGATTCCGTCTGTCGGCTCGGCGGCATCTGAGCTTACCGTCAGCTATATTGAAATCGGCAGCATAAATCCGTTTTGTGTCGGAGAATTCGATGTGCAGATTAATAACGGCGATGCAGTGGCGGTTCGGACCTTTTCACCTGCCGAGCGAGAGAGCAGGCTTGAAGCTGCAATGAATAAAAAGGTTTATGACTTCATTGTCAGGATTTCTGCCCGTGAGTTTGTTGAATGCATATATAATTTTGCAATTAAATTTTTCAAATAAAGATTAAGGGACTGTCAGATAACGACAGTCCCTTAATCTTTATTTATCAGTCAGATTTTTTATCCATTTTTTGCTTATGAATCTGCGCAGGCTGAGCACCGTTTTGAGTATATCCTCGCATAAATACATTGCAAGAATAAGATAAATAAAGTCAACCTTTGCAACAAGTCCCAGATATGCTACAACAGGTACACCAAGGCAGTAGAGGGAAAGAAGGTCATAGACTATGCCTATTTTTGTGTCACCGCCTGCACGGAAAGTGCCGACGATAAGTGTATACGGAATGTTTCTTACAGGCAGCCACAGACAGTAAAGCAGAATGAGGCTTGATGCAAGGTCAAACGCTGCCTGTGTTTCGATGTTAAGCAGTGAAAGAATGGGGTTGCGAACAAGGCTTAACGCAGAGCCTGTTATAATTCCGAGAACGGGAGTCATGATAACAAATTTTTTCGCAAGCTTATATGCTCCGTTTTCATCGCCCTCGCCAATGGTTTTGCCGGTCATTATTGAGCATGCATGACATATGCCTACGAAGAAAACGAAAGCAATCTGTTCAATCGAACTGAAAATGGTGTAGGCGGCGTAGCATTCGCTGCCCTGCCTTGCAAAAACCATGGCATAAATGTTTGTTCCGATTGCCCAAGCAACCTCATTGAATACAACGGGCAGGCAAACCACCGAAAAACGACGGAAGAAATCCTTGCTTAAACGGAAGAATTCTTTGAATTTTGCGTTATAAATATCCTTTGATGTTCGCAGAACAATGAAAAGCAGTACGGATTGAAATGCTGTTGATGTGAGCGTCGCAATTGCGGCACCTCTTATGCCCATTGCGGGGAACCCCAGCTTGCCGTGAATCAGAATATAATTAAGAACTGTATTAACGGCAACTGATGCAAACGATGTAAACAGGGGAGGATTAACCCTTTCGGTAGAACGCAGTGCGGTGCAGGTTATCTGATTAAATGCGCTGAAAATGCCCATGAACGCAACTATTCTCATATATTGCGCCGCGCTGTCTATAACTGCCTGTTCGCTTGTGAAAACTCTGATAAGCTGTGCGGGGAAAAGAAACATTGCAAGATTAAACATTATTGCAACCGCTGTGCCGAAAATCAGAGCAATGCCGTAGGATTTGCGGATGTTATTCTTTTCTTTTGCTCCCCAGAACTGAGCTATCATTGCGGCGGAACCGGATGAAATTCCGAAATAGAAAAGATTCATCAGGAATATCCACCTTGATGAAACGCCAATCGCCGAAACAACAACGTTTCCAAGCCCTGTTACCATAGCTGTGTCCACAAGCTGTGCGCAGGAAACGAGCAGCTGCTGCATGGCTATCGGCAGGGCAAGCTTTGCCATATTTTTAAAAAAATTCTTTTTTGAGTTCATTTTTTTGCTTTCCAATCATAAAGTTATGTAACGCATAACAGTATATTTGTTTTGAAAGTAAAAGTCAAATAAAAAATATATTAAATATGCTTTAATATTTGCTTGTGCTATTGATTTTTATGTTTTTCTGCGTTATAATTTTCAAATGAGCGAAAGCCAAAATACAACAAGAAGGTGCATAAAATGTCACAGTTCAATGAATTTTCAGGCGTCTATTCTCTTCTCCTTACTCCTTTTAATTGGGACAGAACAATAGACTACAAAGCTTATGAGGAATATGTTGCATGGCAGGCAGCTTATAAGCCCCAGCATCTTTTCGCAGTTTGCGGTTCGTCGGAAATGACAACGCTTACTCCCGAAGAAAGAGTTAAGTGCGCAGGCCTTGCAGTAAAAAATTCAAACGGTGTTCCTGTTTATGTAACAGCAAACCTCGCAGAGGATTTCAAAGACCAGATAGAAGAAATGAAGCAGCTTGAGCAGCAGGGTGTCCAGGGCCTTGTTTTTGTCACAAAGGGTATGTGCAACAAGCCCGATGCAATGTATGAATATATGGTTGACCTTGCTTCACACACAGAGCTTCCCATAATCCTTTATGAGTTCCCCGGCCTTCAGCCTCATCTTATGGATTCGGTTACATATGGCAGACTTGCCGCAACAGGTAAGTTCAAGGGTATCAAGGATACAACCTGCAAGATGCCTGAAATAGAAGCTAAGATTGCTGTTCAGGGCGATTCAAACGTTCTTCAGGCAAATATTCCTTTCCTTTATGATGCTTATGTTAAAGGCGCAAGAGGCGTTATCGCAACTCCTACCTCATGCGGTGCAGGCCTTTTTGTTAAAATGTGGGATGAATTCACAAAGGGTGATCTTGCAGCGGCAAGAAGAACTCATCAGGATATTATCGCTCTTGACAACTGCATTGATTCTGGCTTCTGCGCAAGCGCAAAGTATCTTGTAGGTCTTCAGGGTATTGATATGAAGTGGTTCACAAGAGGTAACCACGATCTCGGCCCTGCAAGAAAGAGATCAATCGAAGTATGGTATGATTGGGCTAAAGAAACAGGTGTTCTTAAGCAGCCTTGGTAAGATAAAACAATTTTCGTAAAAACGAAAAAACGGGGGAAATATGAAAAAGCTCAGAGCTAATGTATGCGCCGTAACACATGCGGGCAGAATTCGCAGAGAAAACGAAGATAACTATGATTTAAACGGCAGAATGACGTCTACCGGAGATCTGAAAAAAGGTTCAGCCTTTGTCCAGAGCATGTCGGAGCCTTTCCATCTTTCCGTCTGCGACGGTATGGGCGGCGAAAGCTACGGCGAGCTTGCTTCGGGAATTGCTGTTGAAACAATAGCCGCTCATGCTTCAAATGTTTATGAAAGCGGCGAGGATTTCAGCTTTGCAATTTCAAACTGCCTTGATGATGCCAATAACCGTATCTGCGCTGAAATTAATTCCAGAGGTAAACGTATGGGAACAACTCTTGCGGCAATTTATGCCGTTAAGGGTAACATATACTGTGTGAATATCGGTGACACAAGAGTTTATCATTATTCAAAGGGCATTCTTGAGCAGATAAGCTTTGACCATACTCATGCACAGACCATCGTTGATGCAGGTCAGGTTTCGCAGGATAACATAGGTCAGATTCCCGATGCAAAAAGGCTTACCCGTCATCTCGGAGTTTTCCCTGAAGAGGGCAACCTTTCCCCTAATATAAGCGTTATTGACGATGTTGATGATGGCGATATCATTTTGCTTTGCAGTGACGGCTTGACCGATATGCTTGATGACAGTGAAATAACCGCTATTCTTTCAACTGCCGAAAATGCTCAGACTGCGGCAAGCAAGCTTATCCGCAGAGCGCTTGAAATGGGCGGCAAGGATAATGTAACTGTTATGGCGGCATATATTAACGTTGAAGAAACGGCGATTTTTGCGCCTGTTGCGGCTGCAATGGTTGGTGATACCGATGCCGATTATGAAGAGGAATACCGCAGCAGCTACGGTTCAAACCAGCTCCCGGATGAAGAGAATCCTGTTTCGCCTTATGCGAATGCAGATGCAAGAGCATATGAAAAGCCCATGACAAAGGCAAAGATAATGAAGATTGCAGGAATTGTGATTGCTGCTGTTGCCGTTATTGTTATTGCTGCGCTTATTATCAAAGCGGTTGTGGGGAATTCGGAAGGCGACGATAACACAACAAGCTCGGGCACTACGGCATATGAGAATATGAATACATATCCGCAGTATTCTCCGTCAACAAGCACAATTGAAACATGGCTGATGGATTCAACAACCGACGAAAGCACAACGGAAGAAGATTCCACAACAACCACAACCAAAAACAGAACCACAACAAAGAACAGAACTACCACTAAAAACAGAACCACAACAAAAGCAACAACCACTCGCCCAACCACAACAACTCAGCCTGCAGAATCAACAACTCAGGAAGAGGTAACAACGGCAGAAAGTACAACCGAAGCTGAGAACACAACCTCAACAACATCGGCTGAAACAGAAAATGCCAACACCACACAAGAGCAGACCACTGCCGAAAACACCGAAACAACGGGCGAAGCAACAGCATAAATTAAAGCCGCAGGAGAAATCCTGCGGCTTTTTTGCTTATTTAATTTCGATAACTTTATAATCCTGAGCTTCAATGGCGTTTTTAAGAACCTCATCTGCCAGGGGAGCGTTGAGTGTAACAACGGCGGTGTCGTTTTCATGGCTTACGTCGGCACTCTCAACCTCGGGAATTGCTTCGAGAGTTTTCTTAACTCTTGCTTCGCAGTGTCCGCACATCATGCCTTCGATTTTCATTGTCTTTTTCATGGTTTTTATCTCCTTTATTTTTCTTTTGATTTTTTTATCCTTTTTATCGCTGTGAATCTTAAATAAATTAAGACGAAGCGCATTGGATACAACGCAGAAGCTTGAAAGGCTCATTGCCGCCGCACCGAACATGGGATTCATCTCCCAACCGAAAAACGGAATGAAAAGCCCTGCTGCAAGCGGAATGCCAAGCGTGTTATACATAAATGCCCAGAATAAATTTTGATGAATATTGCGAAGCGTTGCACGGCTGAGACGTATTGCTGCCGGTACATCGCTGAGTCGGCTTTTCATGAGGACCATATCCGCCGCATCGATTGCAATGTCTGTGCCTGCGCCGATTGCAATTCCTATATCTGCTCTCGTAAGTGCGGGGGCATCGTTAATCCCGTCGCCGACCATTGCAACCTTGCCCTGCTTCATAAGATTTCGTATAACGCTTTCCTTACCGTCGGGCAGAACGCCTGCTATAACCTCGTCAACGCCTGCGATTTTGCCAATCGCATTGGCGGTTTTTTCGTTGTCGCCCGTCAGCATTACAACTCTGATTCCCATGTTGCGAAGCTGTTTGATTGCTTCTGGGCTGTCCTCTTTTATCGTGTCGGCAACGGCGATAATTCCGAGTGTTTTGCTATCTTTGGCGAACAGAAGCGGTGTTTTGCCTTCGTCTGCAAGCAATAAGGCTTTTCTTTTTGCATCGTCGGAAATTTCAGCTTTGCTTTCAACATATTTTAAGTTGCCGCCGATTAATTCGCTGTCGTCAAGCATTGCGGAGAGTCCGTTACCCGGCAGAGCCTTGAAATTGCTGACTTCATCGGCTGCGATTTTGTTTTCTTCAGCTTTTTCGATAATTGCCTTTGCGAGCGGATGCTCGCTTTTCTTTTCAAGAGAATATGCTGCTTTTATCAGTTCATTTTCGTCGATATCAAGGGGGATAATATCCGTAACCTTCGGCGTGCCGTTGGTTATTGTTCCTGTTTTGTCAAGTGCAACGATATTCACTTTTCCTGCTGTTTCAAGAGAAGCGGCTGTTTTGAAAAGAATGCCGTTTTTTGCGCCGATTCCGCTGCCGACCATTATTGCGACGGGTGTTGCAAGTCCTAGGGCACACGGGCAGCTTATTACAAGCACTGAAATTGCCCTTGCCAACGCATAGCCCGCTGTTTCTCCCATAATAAGCCAGATTATAAAGGTTATAACGGCAATTGAAATAACAACAGGCACGAATATGCCCGAAACCTTGTCTGCGGCTTTAGCTATAGGCGCTTTGGTTGCCGCTGCATCGCTGACCATTTTGATTATCTGTGAAAGAACTGTGTCCTCGCCGACCCTTACCGCTTCGCATTTGATATAGCCTGATTGATTTATCGCAGCGGCAGAAACAGAGTCGCCGACTGCTTTGTCAACGGGGATGCTTTCGCCTGTAAGAGCAGATTCGTCAACTGCACTTGTTCCTTCAATAACAATCCCGTCAACGGGGATGCTTTCACCGGGTCTGACAGCAAAAATGCTGCCTTTTGCAAGCTGAGAAACAGGTACAGTGAATTCTTTATTGTCTTTAATAACAGTTGCTGTTTTAGGGGTAAGTTTCATTAATCCTTTAAGCGCATCGGTGGTTTTGCCTTTTGAATGCGCTTCAAGCATTTTGCCGACAGTTATCAGCGTGAGTATCATTGCTGCAGACTCAAAATAGAACTCATGCATATATTCCGTAACAGCAGCATGGTCACCGTTAGCCTGGGCAGCGGTCATTGCGAAAAGTGCATAAACACTCCAGATAAAAGATGCTCCCGAGCCGAGCGCAACAAGCGTGTCCATGTTGGGAGATTTGCGGATTAATCCTTTGAATCCGCTGATGAAAAATTTTTGATTTATTACCATGATAATCACGGTTAACAAAAGCTGAAAAATACCCATAGCAATGTGGTTTGATGCGAAAAATTCGGGCAC
>JBGVNA010000087.1:0-4127 GCA_045125175.1 Acutalibacteraceae bacterium | reverse complement strand
AGCCGAACCCGAGCCTACGGTTATTATCCCGATTTGCACATTGTTTTGTTTGCAAAACGATTGAAATTCCTTCATCGGAAGAATTTCAACCGAACGGTTATAGCGGATTGCGGTTTCATTGCAGTCAAATGCGGCGATTATTTTTACGCCGTAGTCCTCAAAATCGTCAAACTCGAGAAGTGCTTTTCCGAGTTTGCCCGCACCAACGAGCACCGCGTTAGTCATATCACCCTGACCGAGATGACTCTCAATGCACTTCATCAAGTCAGCCGTTTTATATCCGACCTTCGGTTTGCCTGCTCCGCTTACGGCACTCAGGTCTTTTCTTACCTGAACCTCTCCGAGAGAAAGCTTTTTGGCAATCACGGTTGCGGAAATATACGGAACATCGTCAACCGAAAGCTCTCGCAAGAACTGAAGATAATGCGGAAGTCTGCCTAAAGTTGCTTTGGTTATGCTCGATTTTTCCACCGTAACGCCTCCTCTCTTTTGACCATAGCTATCTTAACAAAACTTAAAGGAGTTGGGAATTATTAAAATGTTTAATCGGTATTATCAATATCGATAACCCTAGTATCGATATAAAAAATCAAGACCCGTCCTTTACTGACGAGTCTTGGAAATTTCATTATTCAGATGTTTTCGTTTTGATTCACAAAGTGCTGTTATAAACTTTTTATCAAGGTCTGTGAGCTTATATCCGTTACGGTATATCAGAACATCTTTATATACCTTTTTATTATCAACACACTTTTTCTGAACAAGGTTGTATCTTTCAAGAACGCTCGGCGGTGCGGGAGAAACCCACATAAACGTTTCGGGATTCTGTGAAAGCAAATCGAACTGACTTGCTCTTTCAAAAATAAAAATTCTGCGGTCAACGTTATCGGGAAGTTCTGATTTGACAACCTTTGCAAGCGGAAGTGACGGCACATAGGGGTCAGCGTGAGCAATTTCAATATAGTCCGTCAGATCATCAAAAGTGATTTCTTCTTTCTTTGCAAGCGGATTATCGGCACTCATAATAAGGCAATAAGAAAACTCCGTTACCATTTCATAGCTCAAAGCTTTTTCTTCAAGCATCGATTTGAAATACTTATCAAAATTCTCCGCATATCGGATTATACCGAGCTTATAGTCGTGGTTAAGGATGTTGTTGATTGTTCTCTGCGAATTGGTTTCTTTATAAAAGATTTCACAGGCATCCTTTGAAAGCGTTTTTGAAAACTCCGCAAAAGCATCGGAAATGTAACAAGCTCTCGGAACAGAAATAGAAAATTTCTGTTTCTTTACCTGACCGCTTTTATACATATTCTCAACCTGGTCAATCTGCCTGAGAATATCCTTGGCATAGCTGATGAATTCTTCGCCCTCGGGAGTGAGTACCATACCCTTTGCAGTGCGGTCAAAAACAGTAATACCTAAATCTGCTTCAAGCTCTTTAATTGAACGGCTGATGTTCGGCAAAGCCACATAAAGACTTTCCGCCGCCTTGTTGAGCGAACCGACCTTCGCAACCTCAACAGCATACTTCATATGCAGTATATTCAATTATCTCACCTCGTTATGAGTTCAGATTTATAAATATACAATTATTATACAATAAACTCGGATTATGTTCAATAGCTGTGAAATAAAAATTCGGGACTGTCTTGATAAGACAATCCCGAATCGCTTTAATTATTCACCAAGAAAATATCTGCCGTAAGCATCTGCCGCTTTGAGAGCTGCGCAAACCTTTTCAGGAGTTACTTCGAAGGGCATATTGTGGAGAGTGTCACCCTCTGCACACGCTGCTGTTGCAACTGCCATAAGCTTTTCGTCAGTAACTTCTGTAATGCCGAGCTCTTTAAACGTTATGGGCAGACCGAGCTCAATGCAGAAGCTGATGATTCTTTCAAGCTCATCGCCGTCAACGTTTTCAAGAACAAGCTGTGTGAGTGTGCCGAAAGCAACCTTTTCGCCGTGATACATATGGTGGCATTCGGGAAGCACAGTAAGACCGTTGTGGATAGCGTGTGCGCCTGCAAGACCGCCGCTTTCAAAGCCGATACCGCTCAGAAGAGTGTTTGCTTCGATAACCTTTTCGACAGCCTCTGTGCAAGCGCCTGCTTCAAGAGCAATCTTTGCCTTTACGCCTTCATCCATAAGTGTGTCAAAGCAGAGCTTTGCAAGTGCCATTGCTGCGCAAGTTACTTTGCCGCCTGCACAGGTGCCTGCATCCTTTGCCATAACTGCTCTTGCTTCAAAATAAGTTGCAAGTGCGTCGCCCATACCCGAAACCGTAAGTCTTGCGGGTGAAGCGGCAATGATATCTGTATCCATAAGAACCATGTTGGGGTTAGCGGGAAGGAAAAGATATTCTTCAAAAACACCGTCATCGGTATAAATAACTGAAAGAGCACTGCAGGGAGCATCGGTTGAAGCGATTGTGGGGCAGATAAGAACGGGAGTTTTGCAGTAATATGCAACCGCCTTTGAGGTATCAAGAATCTTACCGCCGCCGATACCAATTACAAGGTCGCAGCCCTTTTCTTCCATAATCTTAATAAGTCTGTTGATTTCGTTTTTTGAGCATTCGCCGTTGAAATAATCAAAAACAAGCTCAAAATCCTGACCTGAAAAGCTGCTTTCAACTGTTGCACCGATTCTCTTGTAACCCGATGCGGTGATAAGAACAAGAGCTTTTTTGCCGTAGCCCTTTGCATAGTCATAAAGCTTTTTCATTTCGCCTGCGCCCTGAACATATTTGCCGGGGCTGATAAGAATTTTTGCCATTTCATTTTCTCCTTTGTGTTTTTTATTTGATTTTACAATGATTATGATACCGTGTCAACACAAAAAATCCTCAGACAGAAATTAACACCAAATCAAAACATGTGAAAAGCAGACAAATAGAAGCTCTGAAACCCTTGATACATAAGGAATTAAAAACACGGTAATTAAGGGGTACGTATAGTTTGACCTTTACCCACGATTCCACGCTATATGCATTACACGGGTGAGTTTTTAAGACGTAAGTCCTGAAAGCAATATTTTTCGCAAGATAATAAGCAAGAAAACCGTTTTCGAATATAAAAAGAGCTATACAATTTGCTTTAATGCAAGCTGTATAGCTCTCGTTGTTATCTCATTTCCGATAACGGTGTGTAATCTGTACTGCTTCGCAGATATTCTTCCATCTTACCGCTGAGCAACAATCTGACCGTTCAACCTTCATAATATAAATCCTTACCATAAATCACATCCCGTATTTTCGGATGAAATATGAGGGTGTGCAGCTCCACGCATGGCAGAGACTGTTTATCATTCTGTCCTCGTACGGTGAAAAATCAAGGTCATCAGGAATGTATGCCTCCCAGAATGTGTCTGCGCCGTGGTTAAGCATTCCGCCCCAGAACTTCTTAAGATATTGAACAGCTTCATCTTTCATATTCAGCTTTAACATTGCCTCTGTTACATAATGGCGCATATATGGAGTGACGGGTTGTTTGGCTTTTTCATTTTTAAGACAGGAAAGCAAAAGTTCTTTTGCTTCTGCTCCGCTTATTACGCCGCCCAATATCATCCATACCTGAGAATGGACACTGAATTGATTGTTGTCAAAACCGTTAATAAATGCGTTTTCATTTTTATTGTAAAGAATTTTTTTGCAAGCGCAACGGACTTCGTAAAGATGAGATGAATATTTTTCGTATTCTTCATCACCGATTGCTTTAAGTAATTTTGAAAAGCGTTCAAGCGTGTAGAGATAAACACCCTGCAGCGATGTCAGGATTTCCAGACCCGGACACCAGTCGATAAAAGCAAACCAACCGTCCTGTCTTGTGACAATCAGATTTTCATCGAGCGTTTTTCTGAAGCTTTCAAGCTGCGATTTGCAGATTTGAAGAAGGTCATTAATAACACTTATATCCCCGGTGTGCTCATAATAATCGCATACACTTACGACATACAAAAGTGCATAATCCTCAATATGCGTTGCCCCCGAATGATAATAAGGTGTTTCGTAAACAAATGACGGCAGAAAACCGAGATTGTTGCATTCACCTGCAGCAAAAAGATATAAGCATCTTTTTACGATTTCAAGGTTGTTGAATGTGTAATAATTTGTGAGAGCTTCAAGT
>JBGVNA010000086.1:0-2467 GCA_045125175.1 Acutalibacteraceae bacterium | reverse complement strand
AGCTCCCTGAGGAGCATATCATACTCATAGTCCTCAATTTCCGGTGCGTCCATTTCATAATATCGCTTACTGTGATATTCAAGAAGCTTACGAAGCTCGTCTATTCTTAAGCTGTCTTTCTGCAGTTCAGTCATTGCTTTTACCTCTTTCGGTTAATGTTCCGTTGTAAAATTCCTTTGCAAACCACACATCGTCTACAGTGAATTCCTTGCCGTTGAGATATCCGAGTGAGCCCGCATCGGTTGTAAAGTCGAATATAAGCTTGTGGGAGCAAAGGCATTGTTTTTTGTAGCCAACTTTTTTGTTGTTTTCGTTTTTGCCGTATTTGCCGTCACCCAAAAGCGGATTACCGAGCCACGCCATGTGGGCTCTTATCTGATGTGTTCTGCCCGTCAGCAGATCGACCTCAACAAGGCTCAAGCCGTTTTTGCTGCCGAGCACCTTATATTTAGTCTTGATATATTTTGCCTCATCGGAGGGCTTTTTAGAGATGAATACCTTATTTTTGCTTTCATTTTTTACAAGGTATCCCTCAATTATGTCTTCTTTTTTCGGTGGAGTGCCGTGAACGATACAAAGGTAAATCTTGTGCAGCTCTCTGTCCTTCATTTTCTGATTGAGTACACGCAACGCCTCGGCTGTTTTGGCACAGATTACAATGCCGCTTGTGTTGCGGTCAATTCTGTTGACAAGGGCGGGAGTGAAGGAGCTTTCATCGTCGGGATTCCACTCCTTTTTTTCGAAAAGATACCTTTTGACACGGGTAATGAGGGTGTCAACATATTCGTTATCATCGGGGTGGGAGAGTAAGCCCACTTTTTTGTTGAGGAGAATTACATTTTCATCCTCGTACACAATGTCGATTTTATTTGATGCCGACATAAAATCATAGACGGTTTCTTTCTTTTCAAAAAACTCGTCATTTATGTACATATCAACAACATCGCCGACATTGAGCTTGGTTGAAATCTCCGCTCGCTTGCCGTTAATTTTTATACGCTTGATGCGGATATATTTATACATAAGAGCCTTGGGGAGCTTGGGACAGAATTTTGTAAGGAATTTATCGAGTCGCTGCCCGCTGTCATTTTTTTCTACGGTAAAACTTTTCAAGCTGATACTTCCTTTGAATATATTTAGAATATTATAGCACAGAATTGATGGTTTGGGAAGAAGATTTTTTTAGTGTATTGTTTTATATTATACCTTTATTTTTCAGTTGCTTAATCAATCTTTTAGAACGCATTTTCAGGTAAGAATGAGTAATCGACCCGAGCTTTTTATACCAAAGCAATTCAGAATATAAAGCGTACATCTCAAGCTTGATATCACAATGCTTTGAAACGTTAACCTTGCTTTTGTAAAGCTCATATAAACGTAGTTTTTTTCCGTAGCCTACAGTTATTGCGAAAAGCTCATATTCGGGGTCAGCCCACATCACATTGAACGGGTCAACAACAGAAAGTAATTCCATTGATTTTTTGTCAATTATAAAGTTAGGCATCCAGTAATCTCCGTGTATAAGTGTAGGCGGTTTAATTTCATCTTCAAAAATTTTATCGAAATTTTCATATGAAAGCCCAACAGCATTCAAAACAACATCATCCAACCTGTTTTCTGAGTGCATCTGCTTTGAAAAAACATAAATTTCGTCGGCAAACTGCTTGTAGTATTCCTGCCATGTGTCATAAACGGCATTGTCAAAAGGGCCGAATTTATCGTTGTGAGCTTGTTGAATTGTAATTAAATTGTTGACAATGCTCTCTGCAAGATGCTTTTTCTTAAAGCTGAATTTTAAAGCTTTATCGGTTCCGCTTATACCGTTGATGTATTCCATTGCAATAATGCCGTAGCCCTCGACTTCATCGAAAAAATACACCTCGGGAATTTTGCTTTCTGTTTTTTCTTTCAGAAGCAAAAGCATATCAAATTCTTTCTTCATAAGTTCGGGATGTTTGCTTATTTTTACGGCTATAGAGTGTTCGTTGTCATAGGTTACACGGTAAACAGAACCGCTTGCACCGTTGCCGAGCTGAGATATATTAACAACTGAATTCTCTGAATTTTTCTTTACCGAATTTTTGATGAGTTGTTCTGCGTTCATCGGTACATCACTTCCTTACAGCGATTATACCACCTATGCGTGATTTTTTCAACTGTAACACAATTTGTTGGGTTTGCGGCTGAAAAGAATGGAATTATTTTGTGATTTTTTCCAAAAACAAAACATCTCGGAAAATTCTTTTTGTAAAATGTAAAAAAATTCCGATTCTGTTAATAATAACATCAAATAAATACTTGATTTCTTGCTTTTATAGTGATAAAATAATAAAGTATTTTTTATCGGTTTAACCGATATTCTTACCAATTTTTCTATTAAGGGGTAATGATTTACATGGAAAGAAAGACAGGCACTATTTCCAGAGGTATCCGTTGTCCGATTATCCGTGAAGGTGATGACCTTGCA
>JBGVNA010000085.1:0-5231 GCA_045125175.1 Acutalibacteraceae bacterium | reverse complement strand
AAGGAGGATAGAAAATGGGAGTATTCAGAATAGAAAAGACCGGAAATTACACCGTAATGTCAAATTATCACTTTAAAGATAAAAGTATTTCCTTGAAAGCAAAAGGCTTGTTATCACAAATGTTGAGCCTTCCAGACGATTGGGATTACACTCTGAAGGGTTTAGCTTCAATTAACAAAGAAGGAAAAGATGCCATCAGAAGTGCTATAAAAGAGCTGGAAAATGCAGGATATGTTTATCGCAGACAAAGATACGATGCAAAGGGTCAGTTTTCTCAAATGCTTTTAATGATGAAAAAAAGGAACGCAAACCGATAGCTGAAAAGCTCAAGCAGAAAACACCTGAACAGAAAAGGCAAAGAACAGCACCAAAGAAAAAGACAGAAAGGGGCATTTAGTATGACCGCAGTAACCTATGATGCCGAATACATTTCAACCAAAGGTGTTAACGGCGTAAGATATATCGTTCCTCAGAAAATCAACATAAAGAACGACGGCGACGTTAAACTCTATTTCAGAGTAGGTCAGGTTTATAAAAATGCTAAAACCGTTGTTAAATATAACGGTGAAGAAATAATCAGCAAGAAGAGACCGAGACTCGCTCCAGGCGAAATGGAAAACGTTATCATCAAGAACGATATGCTCAAGAACTTTGCCGAAGGCGGAGTTATCGAAATTTCGGTGGAGGTGTAAATTATGCAGAAAAATATTATTTGTGTAGCCTGCCCGATGGGTTGCGGAGTAACAGTTGATATTGCAGATAACGGTGAAATTCTTTCTGTTAAAGGCAACACCTGCAAAAGAGGCGACGCCTACGCCAGAACGGAAATCACAAATCCCGTAAGAAGCCTTGCAACAACAGTCAAGGTTAACGGCGGCATATATAATGTTGTGCCTTGCAAATCGGCAGGTGCGCTTCCCAAGGATAAAATTATGGAGTGCATGGAAGCTATCAACAAGGCCGAAGTGAATGCCCCCGTCAAGCTCGGAGATGTTCTTGTTGAGAATATTCTCGGCACGGGAATCAACATCGTTGCAACCAACCATTGCCCCACAAAATAACCGATTAAAACCTGCAAAGATTGTTCTTTGCAGGTTTTATTGTTTTTTGACGAAAAATGTAATAAATTGTTATAAATCTGTAACAAAATAATCATTGAATTATTATAAAGTATATTGTAAAATACATTTTGGATTATTATGAGATTCAAGGTGAAATATTTAACAATGAAAAACAAATTAATATATATCATTTCAGCCGTTGCGGTAATAGCTGCACTCGGCTTTGCCGCTTCGAAAATTTCTTTACCCGTAGCGGTTTCCGAAACAACCGTAACCAGCGGAACAACTGTTTCTGCAGAGTCAACAAAAACGGTTTGGCAGCCGCTCTCAACTACAACAAATCTTACGGAAAAGATTACGGAAGCTCTTTCAACAGCAATATTCTCATCAACAGAAAAATCAACAGCCGCAAAAGAAACTTCTGTCAGGACCACAGCTTCGGAAACAACCGTTGCTGCAACTCAGGGCAGAACTCTCCCATTCACAATTCCCGTTCCTACAATTCAAATTCCCGATTTCAGACCTGAAACAACAACCGCCGCGCCCATAACAAAACCGATTAACGGTGAATATGATTCAAGCTGTTTTGATTCTACTGTTTTCATCGGCAATTCAAGATTCATTTCTTTCAAGAATTACGGTCTTGCAAAAAATGTTTACGCTGTTGTCGGTCTTAATGTTGATACGGTATTTACAAAAACAGTTGCGGGAAGCACCGTTACGGTTATTGACGAGCTTAACGGCAAGGATTTTGAAAAAGTCGTTCTGATGTTTGGCGATAACGAATGCGGATGGTCAAGTTATGATTCTTTTGTTGTTAAGTATTCAAAGGTTATTGCCGCTGTCAGAGAAAGACTTCCCAAAGCGGAGATATATCTTCACGCTGTTCTTCCTGTCAGTGTGAACGCTTCGGCAACAAACGAATTCGGTTGCAACAACACCAACATCAACGCACTTAACATCCGAATCGAACAGCTTGCCGCAAAAGAGGGAATACACTTTATTGCTCAGCCCGAAGTTCTCAAAGCTGAAGACGGCACTCTCATTCCCGAAGCCGCAAGCGACGGCATTCATCTTAACAAAAAATATGCAAAAGCCTGGATTATCAGACTTGCCGATAAAATTATCTATAAAACGGGTGGTTAATTTATGAAAAAGATTTTTTCTTTCCTTATTGCATTTGCGCTTATTTTTTCTTTTGCGGGATGCGCTGACAACAAAGCAAAATTTTATGAAGCAAACGCAGTTGCAGATGCGCTCAATGCAAATCTCGAATTCGGTGAAGAGCTTGAAAAAAGCACTGCCGATATAGCCTACAGCATCTACGGTATTGATTCTGCTCTTTGCACAGACGCCGCGTTCTACAGCGGAAGCGGTGCAACCGCTGACGAAATCGCTGTTTTTAACTGCGTTGACGAAAATGCGGTTAGCAGCGTTGCAGAAGCCGTTGAATCAAGACTTGATTATCTTCACGAAGGCTACAGCAGCTACGGCCCTCAGGAAATTCCGAAAATCGAATCCGCCGCTGTAATTACCGAAGGCAACACCGTTATTCTCTGCATCTGCAACAATGCGGAAAACGTTAAGGCTGTTGCTGATTCTGTTGCCGATTAATTTCACGGAGTTTAACTATGGTTTTTTCCGAGCCTGTATTTTTATTTATGTTTTTACCTGTTGCGTTACTGCTTTATTATGCGGTACCGTTCAGGTTCAAAAATGCAGTTTTATTTTTAACCGGTCTGCTCTTCTATGCGTGGGGCGAACCGGTTTATGTGCTTATAATGATTTTGTCTACTCTCATTGACTACTGTGCCGGCAGAGTTATGGACAAATTTGACAGCAACAAATCGATAAGAAAAGTTGCATTGATAGTTTCCGTTGTAATGAATCTTTCGCTTCTTGGAGTGTTCAAATACAGCGGTTTCTTCGTTGAAAGCATAAACTCGGTATTCGGCAACGTTATGAACAATCCGAATCTTCCGCTTCCCATCGGTATCAGCTTTTTCACCTTCCAGTCAATGTCCTACACAATTGACCTTTACAGACGCAATATCAAGGTGCAGAAAAACTTTATCAATTTTGCGGCATTCGTTACGATGTTTCCTCAGATTGTTGCGGGACCGATTGTGCTTTATGATGATGTTGCACGAGAGCTCGAAAACAGAAAAATCGATATTGATTCAATAAGCAACGGTATTTCGGTTTTTATTTGCGGTCTATGCAAAAAGGTTCTTATCGCTAACTCCGTAGGCGAGCTGTGGACAACAGTCAAAGCAAGCGATTATTCGACCCTCCCCGCCGCAACGGCATGGCTCGGCATAATCGCATTCACACTTCAGATTTATTTTGATTTTTCGGGCTACAGCGATATGGCAATCGGTATGGGCAAAATGCTCGGATTCAATTTCCCGAAAAACTTTGATTATCCTTACATATCAAAAACAGTCAGCGAATTCTGGCGCAGATGGCATATGACCCTCGGCGGCTGGTTCAAGAGCTATGTTTACTTCCCGCTTGGCGGAAGCAGAAACGGCAAATTCAGAACAATCAGAAACCTGCTTATTGTTTGGTTCCTTACAGGTATGTGGCACGGTGCGAGCTGGAACTTCATTATCTGGGGCGTATATTACGGAATCATCCTGATTCTTGAAAAGTTTGTTTTCGCAAAGGTAATCGATAAACTTCCTGCTGCGGTCACAAGAACATATACTCTGCTGATGGTTGTTATCGGATGGGTTATTTTTGAAATCTCCTCCCCTGCCGCTGAGCTTGAATTCATCGGTTCAATGTTCGGCGCATCGGGTGCATTCTTTGACATTTCAACCCTCAATATGCTTCACAATTATGCAGTCATAATCATAGTTGCGGCTGTTGTTGCAAGCGGTATACCAATGAAAATCTGCAAGAAGTTTTTTGCAAACAACAAACTCGGTGCAGTTCAGATTGCAGGCGAAGCGGTCGGCATGGCAACCTGCATCGCATATCTTGTTGATGCATCCTACAATCCGTTCTTATATTTCAATTTTTAGGAGCTTCTATGAAAACGAAGTTGATAAGAGTTATACTCTTTTTTACGGTTGTTCTGATTATTCCTTTTTTCACCCTTTTCGGAGAAAAAGAAAAGGTCAGCTATAACGAAAATAAAGTGCTTGCCGAATTCCCGGAATTCAGCTTTGCAGGATATAAAAGCCGTTCTTTTATGAACGGAGTAAGCGATTTTTTCTCGGATCATTTTGTGCTCCGCGAGACCTTCATAAAAGCAAAAAACTCAATTGAAAAAGCTATAGGTAAAACAGAAATCAACGGCGTTATTGAAATAAACGGCAATCTTATCCAGACATTCCGTGATGTTGATTATAAGCTCACTGATAAAAATCTTATTGCTCTCAATAAGCTGAAAGCAAAGAATACCGACACTCCCTTTTATTTTATTCCTGTAATCACGGCGCAGGAAAAAATGGAATCCGAAATCCCCTCATATCTTGCCGTTGAAAGCGAAAAAGATTATATTGATTACTGTTTCGGAAAACTCAAAGAAATAAATTCGGTTGATGTTTCCGATGCCATTATCTCCACCGAATATGCATTCTACCGCACCGACCATCATTGGACAACCGAAAGTGCATTTAATTCATATTGCGTTGTTGCCGACGCTTTGGGATTTACTCCTAAATCAAAGGACTTTTTCTCAATTGAAACAGTTGCAGATGATTTCAATGGCACTCTTTATTCAAAAACACTGAACGAAAAAATCGACCCTGATTCCATTGAGTTTTACCGTTCGTCAACCGATTTCACTTTAACAGTCAAGGATGAAACCTACAGCTCTCTTTATTTTAAAGATTGGCTGAAAGAAAAGGATAAATATTCATTCTTTCTCAACGGCAACCACGGTGTTTGCAGAATCGAAAATAAATCGGCAAACGGAAAACTGCTTGTAATCAAAGACAGCTATGCAAACTGCATACTCCCTTTCCTTGCGGAGCACTATGCCGAAATAACCGTTGTTGACCCGAGATACTGCAGCCATTCACAGATCAAAGATATCTGTGTCGAAGATTTTGATGCGGTAATTACACTTTTCAACGTGTCGGGGTTTTCTCAGGAACAAAACTTCTCACTAATTGAATTTATGGGAGGAAAATAAAATGATTGGCGGCAGCATAAAAA
>JBGVNA010000084.1:0-5164 GCA_045125175.1 Acutalibacteraceae bacterium | reverse complement strand
TCCTCGGAATAGAATAAAATAGCAGAAACTCAAGCAAATTGTGGTCAGGCATTCCGTCAACACCGTTTTTTCTGAAAGTTTCTCTTATTCTTGCTCTGTGATTTTCATGAGGATTATCAGGTTTTCTGGTTTTTTCTGCCATGATACATCGCTCCTTGCAAAACTTTTATTATTATACAACAAAATTCAACTTTTGAAAAGACATTTTTAACATATCGGAGAGATAAATTTGAAATCTTTTGTAATTTCCAAAAACGATTCAGGTCAGCGGCTTGATAAATTCATCACCAAAGCAGTGCCCGCACTGCCGAAATCGCTTATGTATAAATATATCCGCACAAAGCGTATAAAAGTCAACTCAAAAAAAGGTGATATTTCACTTAAACTCGTTGAAGGCGATAAGGTTGATATGTATATCAACGATGAATTTTTTGCACCTGCCGATGTGCATTACGATTTTCTTTCCGCATCAAAAAATCTTGATATCGTTTATGAGGATGAAAACCTTCTTCTTCTTGATAAGAAGGTCGGCTTGCTTTCGCACCCTGATGAAACCGAGTATAATGACACTCTCATAACAAGGGTTAAACGTTATCTTTATGAAAAGGGAGAATATGACCCTAAAGATGAAAATTCTTTTACACCCGCCCTTGTCAACAGAATAGACCGCAACACAGGCGGAATAGTAATGGCTGCAAAAAACGCCGAAAGCCTTCGAATTCTCAATCAGAAGCTTAAAGACAGAGAAATGGAAAAATATTATCTCTGCGTTATCCACGGCACCCTCCGCAGAAAAAGCGGTCTTCTTACAGGCTGGCTGATAAAGGATGAAAAGAAAAATAAAGTTGAGGTTTTCACATCTGAACGCAGAGGTTCAAAAGAAATAAGAACAAAATATAATGTTCTTGACGAAAAAGACGGTCTGAGCCTTGTCGAAGTTGAACTTCTCACGGGAAGAACACACCAGATAAGAGCACATTTCGCAAGCATAGGGCATCCCCTGCTCGGTGACGGAAAATACGGAACCAATGCGCTAAACAAAGCGTTGGGATACAAAAAACAATTTCTCTATTCATACCGCCTTAAATTTACTTTTTCAAGCGAAGCGGGCTGCCTTGAATATCTTAACGGAAAAAGCTTTGAAATAAATGATGTCTGGTTCAGAAGAGAGTTCATTAACGGCAATCTGACAAGCGGAAATAAAGGGTAATTTGTGAATAACATATAAATTTATATTAAAAAGCTTGCAAAATCTTTTAAAATAGTATAATATAATGTCATTGTGCCGATTTTGTTCGGTCGGACTTTTGACCGCTATCCCCGGCGGTTATCAAAACATATAAAGAAAAGGATGAACACTAATGGCAAAAAACGAAAGTTCAAAGAGCAAGGCTGAGATTTATCGCGAGGAGCGTAAAGCAAGAATAGCCAAAGCAGCAAAGCAAAATGCAAAAAGCATTGAAAAGAGAGGCACTGCCGCAAGAATAATCAAAAAGGTTATTGCTATCGTTCTCGTTGTTGCTATCGTAGGCTTTGTAGGCTACAAGGCTATCGATTCTTCAGGACTTATCGACAGAATGGTAACCGCAGTTAAAGTCGGCGACACCAAAATTTCCGCAGCAGAATTCAACTATTATTATTCAGTAGCATATAACAACATTGCAAGCCAGGCATCTTCATATGAAAGCTATTACGGCTACGATGTTCTCGGCTTTGATTCAAGCGTTGCTCCCGATGAGCAGACCTCAACCTATACTGATGATGACGGCAACAAGCTTCTCTGGTCAGATGTTATCAGACAGAACGCCGTTTCAATTGCACAGTCGGTTATCGCTTGCTATAACGAAGCTCTTGCAGCAGGCACAGAGCTCACCGAAGATCAGGAAGCTGAAATCAAAGAAACCGTTGAAACATACAGAACCCAGGCAGCAGAGAGCAATTATTCTCTCAACGCTTACCTTAAAATGTATTTCGGTCCCGGCTTCAACGAAAAATCATTCACAGAGCAGCTCAAAATGGAAATGCTCGCCGAGAACTTCTCTGCTGATAAGGAAGAAGAGCTTAACGCAACAATCACCGATGAAGTTGTAAACAAAGAATACGCAGAAAACAGCAAGAACTACGATTACGCTGATATCCGTTTCTACAAATTCGCATTCACAACTCTCACCGCTAAAGACGGCGAAAGCGACGAAGCACTTAAGGCAAGACAGAAAGAAGCTAACGATAAAATTATCGCAGAAGCAAAAGAAGTTTATGCAAAGGTAACAGACGAAGCTTCACTTATTGAAGCTGCAAAGGCTTATAAAGAAAGCAAAGACGACGTAACAACAGAGCAAACAGCCGCTAAGTATTCAGAACTTTCATCATCAGTTTCTGCAGCAGGTGCAGACTGGGCATTCGGAAAAGACCGCAAGGCAGGCGACAAGACTCTTATCACAGGCGAGAGTGCCGCATACATCATCGTATGCCTCAAGCCCGCTTACACCTCAAACAGCGTTTCTGTTCGTCACTGCCTCGTTGAATTCGAAGCAGAAGATGCAGAAAATGTTACAGATGCAGAAAAGAAAGCAGCAAATAAGAAGGCAAACGATCTTCTTGCAAGTCTTGGCGATAAGATAACAGAGGACGCATTTGCAGCAATGGCTAAAGAAAATTCAACAGACACAGGTTCAGTTGAAAACGGCGGTCTTTACGAAGAAGTAAGACTCGGCCAGATGGTTGAAAACTTCGAAAACTGGTGCTTTGACAAGGCAAGAAAGCCTGGCGACACAGGCATTGTTGAAACCGAATACGGTTATCATATCATGTATTTTGTAAGCAACAATACAGACGACCTTGACTGGAAAGCTGCTATCAAGGAAGCTAAGGGCTCAGAAGCTAACTCAGCATTCCAGGAAGAGCTTCTCGCTGAAGACGGCAAGTATGCAGTTACTGAAAACGATACATGGACTAACAATGTTTCAAAAGACTACTGTGACACTATCAGAAAGAACCTTGCATATTCACAGATGTACAGCTAAAAATCAAATCCCCGAAAGTTCAGGCTTTCGGGGATTTTTATATTCAAAAAGCAAAAAGAAAAGCCTTGGAAAACCAAGGCTTTTCGCATTTAGTCGAATAAATATACTCTTGTTTCGTAAGGTTTGGTTTCAAATGAATTAAGTGTTTTATCTGCTTCAACATTATAGTTTGAAAGCATAAGCTTACCCTTGCCAAGGTCAAATCCTGCGGGGGCAGTGAAATGAACGGGCTGCTCTGTGAAAGAGTTGATAACAAGCATACGCTTACCCTCATAATTACGCTCATAAACAAAAAGCTTTCTGCTGTTCTTATAATGAAGCTTGAAATCGCCGTAAATGCAAATCTCGTTTTCCTTGCGGAATTTGAGCAGCTTACGGTAATAATTAAGAATTGAATTTTCATCCTTCTCTGCCGCTTCAACATTTATTTCAGTGTAATTGGGGTTTATGCCGAACCAAGGAGTATCAGAGGTTGTGAAGCCCGCATTCTTTTCTGCACTCCATTGAACGGGAGTTCTTGCGTTATCTCGCGAAGCACGGTTTGCAATCTTCAGGAACATTTTATCGGTAAAACCAAGCTTTTTGAAAAGCGCATATGTGCTCTTAACCTGAGTATCGGTATAATCGTCAACACTGTTCATTTTAGTATTTGTCATACCGATTTCCTGACCCTGATAAATAAACGGTGTTCCGCTCTGGCAGATATACATTGTTGCAAGCATTTTGCCGCTTTCAACCCTGTATTTTTCGCTGCCGTAACGGCTGATAATTCTGGGCTGGTCATGATTTTCGATATAGTTCGCATTCCATGCAATGCCGTAAAGCTTATGCTGCCATCTATTATAGGCATTCTTGAGCTTTTTAAGGCTGAAAGGCATCGGAACCCAGCTTACCATGAAAGAATCAGCCTCCATATGCTGGAAGTTAAACATCATGTTAAGAGTCTGACCTGCACCCTCTTTTATGAATCGGAGAGCAAGCTTGGGGGTCATCATAGGAGCTTCACCGACTGTCATACAGTCATAGTTATCCGTAACCGCTCTGAACTCACGGAGATATTCATCAAGATGAGGGCCGCATTTATAATGCTCCATACCGCATGCAACGGGAATGGGAAAACCTGTAGGAAGCCCTTCCCTCTTTGAAATAAAGGTAATAACGTCCTCACGGAAACCATCAACACCCATATCAAGCCAAAAACGGATTATATCCTTGATTTCTTCACGAACCTTGGGGTTATCCATATTAAGGTCGGGCTGTTCCTTTGCAAAGAGAGTCAGATACCATTCATCGAGATTTTCGTTATAATGCCAACCCGGGCCTGCAAAGGTTGAAAGCCAGTTGTTGGGCGGCTTCTTGCCGTTGGGCTTTTTGCCCTTTCGCCAAAAATAATAGTCATGATATGGATTATCGTGGCCCTTCATGCTTTCCTTGAACCATTCATGCTCGTCGGAGGTATGGTTGATTACAAGGTCCATGATAACCTTTAAGCCCTTGCCGTGAGCAGCATCAAGCAGCTCTTTGAATTCCTCAAGAGTGCCGTATTCGGGATTTATGTCCTTATAATCGGCAATGTCATAGCCGTAATCGTGCTGTGGAGACTTATAAAGAGGCGAAAACCAGATAGCGTCAACGCCGATACTCTTGATATAATCGAGCTTTTCCATAACGCCCTTGATATCGCCTATTCCGTCACCGTCACCGTCTTTAAAGCTTCGGGGCCATATCTGATAGACGGACATTTCCTTATACCAGTGCTTTTTGATTTCTGCCATAGATACCACTCCTTAAAACTCAATTGTATAGTCTTCGGCAACCGTTGTCTGACCTGCTGTAACAGCGAGTTCAAAAGAGCCAATCACGTTGCCGTATCTGTCATAAATTTCTGCTGTTCCGTTGCCCTCGGGAGCAACAAATGAATATGTTCCGTCGGAATAAACGGTATATGAACTGCCATTAAAAGCGATTGTTTCGGCATGACCTATAACCCTGCCCTTAGCTGTGCCGACAGTTGAATCCGTTCTTTTCACAGCTTCTTCAACAGCAAGCTTTGCGTTAACCATAGGATATTCCATAAGTTCAACATCATAATAGTAATCAGCCTCGGTATAAATCTGCGCAACCGTATCCGTTGAGGTACA
>JBGVNA010000083.1:0-5553 GCA_045125175.1 Acutalibacteraceae bacterium | reverse complement strand
ACAACCGTCACAACTGTCACGCTTCAGAAGAAATCAATTCAAAATTGATTCTTCTTCCGTCGTGAATACGGTTGCTTTCATATCGTATTCCAAAATCATTTTCAAGATTTGTTGCTACGATATTCAATTTTTTTGTCACGATATTTGGGGGAATATCGAGCTTTAAAATCTCAACAAGCTCTGATGCCGTTCCACTCCATTTCGGATTTTCATTTGTGATAAATTCCGAAATTTTCAGAACAATCGGGTCGGGTGGAGCTTTCCATAATTCTGTTTCAGCATGGTCCAGATCCCAGAAAAGTTTTTCCTGATTTCTTACAAGATAAAGCTTCTGATCGCATTGGTCTCTGCCGACAATATCGAGGGTTGCTGTGCTGTCCGTTCGCTTTTCTTTTTGAAGAATAAAAGCTCCGTCAGCGCAACCGAGAATGCCTGTTGTTCCCGATATCATATCGAATTTATCCGAGGCTTGTTGCTTTCTTGTATGATGAACAATCAGCAAACAAATCTCTTTTTGGTCAGCAAATTTTTTGAGATTTCCTACACATTCATAATCGTTGGCGTAACTGTAAGTATCGTTTCCGCCTTGTCTGATTTTTTGAAGAGTATCGATTATAATTATCCGTGTGTTCGGGTGCTTATCAATAAATTCTTCGAGCTGATCTTCAAGACCTTCACCAAGTTTTTTTGAAGTGATAGCAAAGTGTAAATTTGCAGTTCCGTCAACTCCGAACATTCTGCACATTCTTTTTTGCAAACGTCTGTGGTCATCTTCGAGAGCGAGATAAAGAACGGTGCTTTGCTTGACTTCATAATCCCAGAGCTTCTGTCCCGTTGCAATATGATATGCAAGCTGTGCAACGAAAAAAGATTTACCGACCTTCGGCGCACCTGCGAGTAAATAAGTTCCGGGGTAAATGAGATTCTCAACGATAGCGGGTTTATCACGGTAAACCTCGTCGAAAAGTTCTTCGAGATTTACCGTGGGCAGAAAATTTTTGCTCGACTCCTGTGTGAGCTGACTGCCCAAAAGTCTCAGCCGTTCTTTTTTGGCTTGGGACTTGATTTCACCGTTATCTAATGTTATAATATTTATATCTTTATTGGGTGACTGTTCACCGTCTGTTGCCGCAGACGGAGTTTGAACAGTCATTTTTTCATTTAAGGGTAACAAGCTTATGCCCCCTTAAGTGAATTGATTGCAGATGTAATTCTTGATAATAAATCAAGTAAATCAACATCAATTTTCTGACCCGCTTCGATGCGTTTCAGCTCTTCGGTTACCGCAGAAAGCTCATCTTTGATAGCCTTATATGTTCTTGAATTGGGGTGAATTATAATCTGATTGCTCAGCAGAGCTTCAGTAATGTAATCCTGTTTCGTCATACCCGAAATCTTAACAAGAGAATTCAGAAGACTGCTTTCTTCAGGAGAAATTCTGAAAGAAACATTAACGCTGCGAAACCTTCCGTAATAGTCTACATTTTTTGCCGACATATTTTTCACATCCTTTCCATATCTAATTTTTGTGCAATTTCTATTTGCTTTGACGGGAACAGGTGAGCATATCGGTATGTAATATCGATGCTCTCGTGACCGACTCGGTCTGCAATTGCAAGTGCGCTGAATCCCATATCAATCAGAAGTGACACATGACTGTGTCTTAAATCATGAATACGGATTTTTTTAACACCTGCATCTTTTGCACCTTTCCTCATTGTGTAATGAAGAGCGGTTTTGGATACTTGGAACAACCTATCCTTTTCTCCGATACCGTAAATGCTTTTGTAATATTCCTGAATCTCATCACAGAGAAATTGAGGCATTTGTACGGTTCGGTTGCTTTTGAGTGTCTTGGGGTCAGTTATAACATCCTGACCTTTAATTCGCTGATAAGATTTATTGATGCGAAGGGTCTGCTTTTCGAAATCGAAATCTTCGATGGTCAGCGCAAGCATTTCACCCAATCGCAATCCGCACCAATACAGAATTTCAAAAGCATAAAAAGCTGTAGGGTTGTCCATAATGGCTTCGGAAAATTTAAGATATTCTTCCTTAGTCCAGAACAACATTTCCTTTGCTTTTTCTTTGCCCATGTTTCCTGCTTTTGCTGCGGGGTTACTGCTCAAATCATAAAATCTGACAGCGTGATTAAAAACTGCGCTGAGCTGATTATGAATTGTTTTTAAGTAAACAGGGGAATAGGGTTCTCCGTTTTCGTCACGGTGAGCCATCATTGTGTTCTGCCATGCGATAACATCTGAAACTTTGATTTCGTTCATCTTTTTGTCTTTGAAATACGGGAGTATTTTCTTGTCAAGAAGATGATTTTTCATAACCCAAGTGTGTTCTTTTAACCTGCCTTCCAAATCTTCTTTGTAAAGATCCACGAAGGTTCCGAAGGTCATTCCGAGATCTCCTGTTTGTCTGCAGAGAAACTTTCTTTCATACTCCTGAGCTTCTCTTTTTGTGTTAAAACCTCGTTTGAATTTTCTGCTTCGTTTTCCTGTCCAATCGATGGCATAGAATGAAGCGTACCATTTTCCGTTTTTGTCTTTGTAAGGGGGCAATTACTGTTCTCCTTTCTGCTGATTTGCTGTTGTGTTCATACCGTAGAATCTTTCTTCAAAGAATTTACGGCTTACTTTTCCGGTCACAACCATATAACCTTTTTCTGCAAGTTCTGCGTTCAAAGCTTTTACAACTTTGTTTGCATAAGAATAAGATACTCCGAGTTCTGATGCGACATCTTTGGTGGTAAGCATATACGAAATGTTCATTTGTTCACCTCCTTGTGCAAAATTTATCGAAAAAGCACGAACAGATGTTCGATTTTGCTTTTCGGGTTTATTATATTCAACGATTGACAAGAAATCAATAGTTTTGTATCATATATTTTGGAGTGATTTGGATTTTCCAAAAAAACCGTTTGAGTATCTTTTCCAAAATAAGGGGTATAAAATGAGCAGAGATTATTCAGAATATGAGTCATCAAAATACGATAAATATTTGAAGGACAGAACGCCTGAAAATGGCTCTGTGCTTAGTGTTTTAAGCAATAGTGCAAGGGTTGATTCTGATAAAAAAACGATTGAATTATTTGTTGATTCCAGTGAGGAGTTTCATAGAGCCTACAGGAGATTTTCTGATTTAGGCGATGGTTTTGAACAATATCTTAATAATCACAACGAAACTATTTCCAGAATAAAAAATATTCTTTCGGATGATATAGATTACAAGGAAGTTTTTGAAAAAAGACAAAAAATGAACGCAGCTTCCGGGAATATAACATTTGATTTTATTACGAAAGAACGTATGAAACGAACATATTATTTTGGAATAGAAGAACCTGTTTATCAACGAACGATAAATATTTTTTGTAATTCAGCTGTAAGAATGGATTTGGCGGAAGGTTTGCTTGATTTTTTATATGCTGATTTTGAAACACCATTAAATTATTTGCTTGGTATTTATGAACAAATTTCTGACGATGAAGTTTTTCTTACTGAGAGTCATAAAGTGTATACAAAGTTACAAAAAAATTCGGAGTTACTGTTGGATTATGACAAAACCGTTTCTCTTATAAAGCCATTGCTTTATGCATCAATTTACAGTGCTGTTTGTCCGCCCAGATTTGATTTTGACAATAATTTTATTGAACAATTAAAGTGGTATGGTAATTATCTTATAAATCTTCAAAAAGAATATTTGGAAAAGATTCAGTTTTGCTTTGATCAGGATTATTATCCGGAATTATTTCTTTGTGCTGATCCGATTAGCAGATTTACGCTATATACAAAAATTAAAGGCTATGCGAATTGGTTTGAAAGAACAGAAGAAATGTATCTGGCATATAAATTAGATACCGATGGGACAATAATTTATAAAAGCAATGACTTTATGAGGGCCTCCAAGGGATATAGAGAATTGGATGTAAATAATTATGATTTCCTTAAAGGTTCAAATCTTACCATCAGAGATGTATTCAGAACTCTTTCGGGTGCTTATGATTACAGAGAAACCTATACTTTCGGTAAAGTTGACGAAGTTCTTGAACTTGAATTTGCAAAAATGTTAAAAAGCGATATCAAGTTAAAAAAGTGCAAAAGATGTGGCAAATATTTTCGTGTTAAAGGTAAATATCCAACCGAGTGCTGTAGCCGTATCGCAGAGGGCGAGGGCAGACTTTGCCGTGAAATAGCATCCGCAGAAAAATACAAAGCAAAGACGGCCGATAATCAGGCACTGCAGATTTATAATAAATACTATAAAAGATATATGGCACGTGTTAAGGTGAACCAGCTTAAGGAAGAAAAGTTCCTTGACTGGCAATATGAGTCGCTTTCTATGAGAGATGCCTGTGAACGTGATTGGATTACCATTGAGGAATACATAGATTTCAATGAATCTTTCTTCCCAAACCGCAAGAAAAAGGAAAACAAATAAAAAGAACCCTCTTGTATGATTAAGCGTTCATACAAGAGGGTTTTCCTCAATTATGAAATTAGTGGGTAGTGTTTTGCCGTATCATTTCGACCTGCAGTATCAAAACTGTATCATTTTGACCTTTCAAGTCCCGAAAATGGCTATAAATAAGGGATTCACGCCCTTACTGTATTATTCCCACTCGATGGTGCCGATCGGCTTCGGGGTGAGGTCAAGGAGGACACGGTTAATTCCTTCAACCTCGTGAGTGATTCTGTCTGTAATCTTGTGAAGAACAGCGTAGGGGATTTCTTCAATTGTTGCGGTCATTGCATCTTTTGTGTTGACAGCTCTGATGATTGCAGGCCAGCCTTCATAGCGTTTGTTATCTCTTACGCCGACACTCTTGAAATCGGGTACAGCGATGAAATACTGCCATACCTTTTCTGCGAGTCCGCAGTTGTCAAATTCTTCACGAAGAATAGCATCTGCTTCACGGAGAGCATGAAGTCTGTCACGGGTGATTGCACCGAGGCATCTTACACCGAGACCGGGGCCGGGGAACGGCTGACGGTAAACCATAGCATGAGGAAGACCGAGTGCTTCGCCAACAACTCTTACTTCATCTTTATAGAGAAGTTTAACAGGCTCTACAAGCTCCATTGCCATATCTTCGGGAAGACCGCCAACATTGTGGTGAGCCTTAACACCGTCTGATTCAAGAATATCGGGATAAATTGTGCCTTGTGCAAGGAAAGAAATACCTTCAAGCTTGCTTGCCTCTTCATCGAAAACTTTGATGAATTCACCGCCGATGATTTTGCGCTTCTTTTCGGGTTCGCTTACACCTGCAAGAAGGTCAAGGAATCTGTCTGTAGCATCTATATAAATAAGATTTGCGTCAAGAGCCTTGCCGAAAACTTCAATAACCTGCTCGCTTTCGCCTTTACGCATAAGGCCATGGTTAACGTGAACGCAAACGAGCTGTTTGCCGATTGCTTTGATAAGAAGTGCAGCAACAACTGAGCTGTCAACGCCGCCTGAAAGTGCCAATAACACTTTTTTATCTCCTACTTGTTCTCTAATTGCTGCCACCTGTTCTGCGATAAAGCCTTCCGCAAGTTCAGG
>JBGVNA010000082.1:0-6398 GCA_045125175.1 Acutalibacteraceae bacterium | reverse complement strand
CCGTCAAGTTCAAAGATACTGTGAGGCAGTGATTCGTCCTCAATAAAAGCTTCGTAGGCCGCATCAAAAAGAATTACCGAGCCTTTTTCATTCGCAAAATCAACCCATGCCTGAAGCTGATTTCGGCTGAACACCGCTCCGGTAGGATTATTGGGAGAGCAGATATAAATAATGTCGGCAACTGTGCTTTCATCGGGTTCGGGAAGAAATCCGTTTTCTTCACCTGATGCAAGATGAATTATGTTTCTGCCTGCCATAATATTTGCATCAACATAGGCAGGATATGCAGGCTCAATCACAAGAGCCGAGCTGTCCTTGTCAAAAAGATCAAGGATATCACCAAGCTCGTCGCTTGCTCCGCTTGAAACAAACACCTCATCAGCAGAAACATTTACTCCGTTTACGGCATAATAATCTGCAATCGCTTTACGCAGAAACGGTGCACCGCATTCAGGCATATAGCCATGAAAATTTTCTTTTACCGCCTGATCATCAACAGCTTCGTGTAAAGCATTTATAACCGCATCGCAAAGCGGGAGAGAAACATCGCCGATACCCATTCGGTAAAGATGCTTATCAGGATTTGCTTCAAGATATGCCTTCGTTTTTTGAGCTATGTTATAGAAAAGATAAGAATCCTTCAAGTTGGCATAATTTGTATTCGGTGTCATCACATATCAACCTCACATTCACAAACTGTTTTTGCAGGACCTGTCATCATAACGGTTTTATCGGGCAGCATTTTTACACTAAGATCACCGCCGTCAAGCTTAACGGTCACCAACTCATTTTCACGGCAATATCCCATTGCAACTGCCGCCGCAACACTTGCGCAGGAGCCTGTGCCGCAAGCCATTGTTATGCCGCTGCCACGCTCCCACACTCTCATTCTCAATGTCAGGCTGTCAATCACCTGAACGAATTCAACATTAACTCCGTCGGGAAAAAATTCGTGATGTTCAAGAGCTGCACCGAGAGTTGTGAGCGGTGCATTTTCCGCATCCTTAACAAAAATAACGGCATGCGGATTTCCCATGGATACCGGAAGAAGTGTAACTTCCCGATTAAGTGCTTCAAGAGTAACAGACTTGTTTACTTTGCACTTACCCATATCAACGGTTGCATATACTGCCTTACCTCCAACCGTTTTTAAATCCAGCGTTTTGATGCCGGAAAGAGTTTCAACAGTCAGGTGAGTTTTGTCGGTATACCCTTTATCAAAAACGTATTTACCGACACAGCGTATACCGTTGCCGCACATTTTTGCTTCGCTGCCGTCAGCATTGAAAATACGCATTTTAAAATCCGCACAATCTGACGGAGTAATAAGAATAATACCGTCAGAACCGATTCCGAAATGACGCTCCGAAAGTTTTATTGACACATCGGCAGGTTTTTCTATTTCTCCGTAATGATACAGATAATCGTTGCCTAAACCGTGCATTTTGGTAAAACGCATAATAATTCCTCCTTAAGAGTCTATTGTTGATATGCTGAATGTTGTTTCTTCAAGAACGTCGAGAAGGACCTTAACCGTATCAAGAGAAGTAAGCATTGTGATGTTGTTTTGGCTCGCACAGCGTCGGATTGCCACACCGTCCTCATAGTGAACACCCGAAAGCACGGCACGGGTGTTTATAACATAGCTGACGTATCCCGCCTTAATAGAGTCAAGAATTTCTGTGCTGCCCTCACTCGGCTTGCCTCTTGAGCGTGTTCTTATTCCGTTTGATTTAAGAAATTCCGCCGTCATGCTCGTTGCTTCAATATTAAAGCCCATATCGTAAAATCTTCTTACAAGAGGCAAAGCTTCTTCCTTATCTTCATCGGCAAGTGTTACAATAACCGTTCCGTAATTCTGAAGCTTCATTCCCGATGCGGTCATTGCTTTATACATCGCACGGTGGAGCTTTTTATCGTAGCCGATTGCTTCACCTGTTGATTTCATTTCGGGCGAAAGATAAGCATCCATGCCGTTAAGCTTTGAGAATGAAAAAGCAGGAACTTTAACATAAAAACATTCTTTTTCTTTTGGATAAATTTCCGTAATTCTCTGCTCTTCAAGGCTTTTACCGAGAATTGCATAGGTTGCAATATCCGCAAGACTGAAACCCGTTGCTTTTGAAAGAAACGGAACTGTTCTTGACGAACGCGGGTTAACTTCGATGATATAAACATTCTCGTTTTCATCAACAATAAACTGAATGTTGAAAAGGCCGATAATTCCGATGCCTAATCCAAGTTTTTCAGTATATTCAAGAATAGTGTCTTTAACCCTTTGAGAAATGCTGAAAGAGGGATAAACACTTATTGAGTCACCGGAATGAATGCCTGTTCTTTCAACAAGCTCCATTATTCCCGGAACAAAAACTTTTTTTCCGTCGCAGACAGCATCAATCTCAACCTCTTTGCCTCTGATATATCTATCAACAAGCACGGGCTTATCCTCATCAATCTCAACGGCGGTTTTCAAGTAATGGCGCAGATGCTCTTCCTTCGCCACAATCTGCATAGCTCTGCCGCCAAGAACAAAGCTGGGTCTTACAAGCACGGGATAGCCGATTTCTTCAGCCGCTCGTATGCCCGCTTCGATGTTTGTGACTGCCCGACCCTTGGGCTGAGGAATCTCAAGCTCCGAAAGCAATTTTTCAAATGCATCTCTGTTTTCCGCTTTTTCAATGGCCTCGCAGTTTGTTCCGATAATATTCACGCCTCTGTCACGGAGAGGCTGAGCAAGGTTGATTGCTGTCTGACCGCCGAGAGTTGCGATAATGCCCATCGGCTTTTCAAGCTCGATGACATTCATAACATCTTCAACGCAAAGCGGTTCAAAATAGAGCTTATCGGAGCAGGTGTAATCGGTTGAAACGGTTTCAGGGTTGTTGTTAATGATTATTGCTTCATAGCCGGCCGCTTTTATGGTTTTGACTGCGTGAACGGTTGAATAATCAAACTCAACACCCTGACCTATTCGGATAGGTCCCGAGCCGAGAACAATAACCTTTTTATTGTCGGATACGACCGACTCATTTTCTTCCTCGTAGGTTGAATAAAAATAAGGAACATAGCTGTCAAATTCCGAAGCACAGGTATCAATCATCTTATAGACAGGAATTATCCCTGCATATTTTCTGATTTTAAATATTTCAGTTTCGCTCAAATTCCACAGTTTTGCAATTTCTCTGTCAGAAAAGCCCGTTTTCTTTGCAACACGTAAAATATCCGTGTTTAAAGGGTTGGTTTTGATTTCGGTTTCTTTATCAATAATGTTTTTTAACTTGTTGATAAAGAGAACATCAATTCCCGATGCCTGTGCAATTTTTTCTTTGCTGCAGCCGATACGCAAAAGCTCGGCAATGGCATAGATTCTGTCATCCGTTCCGACTTTAATATATTCGGTAAGCTCATCTTCGCTCATTTCGTCAAACCTTTTGTTTTCAAGGTGATACAAACCGATTTCAAGCGAGCGTATTGCTTTTAACAAGCTTTCCTCTATTGTTCTGCCTATGCTCATAACCTCACCCGTTGCCTTCATCTGAGTACCGAGAGAATTGTTGGCATCTGCAAACTTATCAAACGGAAAACGGGGCATTTTTGTTACAACATAGTCAAGAGTCGGTTCAAATGACGCCGGTGTGTTTGCAATTCTTATTTCATCAAGCGTCATTCCTATTCCGATTTTTGCAGACACCCTTGCAATCGGATATCCGCTTGCCTTTGAAGCAAGAGCTGATGAGCGTGAAACTCTGGGGTTGACCTCAATCAAATAATATTGAAACGATTTGGGGTCAAGTGCAAACTGAACATTACAGCCTCCCTCAATTTCAAGTGCACGGATTATTTTGAGAGCACTGTCGCGCAGCATATGATATTCTTTGTTTGTAAGTGTTTGTGACGGACATACAACGATTGAGTCTCCTGTGTGAATTCCGACGGGGTCAATATTTTCCATATTACAGATGGTTATTGCCGTGTCGTTGCTGTCACGCATAACTTCATATTCGATTTCTTTATAGCCTTTGATGCTCTTTTCAATCAGCACCTGACTGACAGGAGAAAGAGAAAGAGCATGTTTCATAAGAGGAACAAATTCATCCTCATTATCGGCAAATCCGCCACCTGTACCGCCCAAAGTGAATGCAGGACGAAGAACAACCGGATAACCGATTTCTTCTGCGACCTTCAGACCTTCCTCAACCGAAGTTGCAATATCTGACGGAAGCACGGGTTCACCCAGACTTTCGCAGAGTTTTTTGAACATTTCACGGTCTTCAGCTCTTTCAATGCTTTCGCTCTTTGTACCGAGAAGCTCAACACGGCACTCGGCAAGAACGCCTTTTTTTTCAAGCTGCATTGCAATGTTAAGACCTGTCTGACCGCCTATTCCAGGCAGAACGGCATCGGGTCTTTCGTAGCGGATAATTTTAGCAACATACTCAAGTGTCAGCGGCTCCATATAGACCTTGTCCGCAACTGTTGTGTCGGTCATAATGGTTGCGGGATTGGAATTGCAAAGAATAACCTCATAGCCTTCTTCTTTAAGTGCAAGGCAAGCCTGAGTGCCTGCATAGTCAAATTCTGCCGCCTGCCCGATAACAATAGGTCCTGAACCGATTACAAGAACCTTTTTAATATCCGTTCTTTTAGGCATTGCTCTTTTCCTCCTCCATCATCCTTATGAAGCGGTCAAACAGATATGCACTGTCCTGCGGACCGGGTGCACTCTCGGGATGATATTGCACACTGAATATTTTATCTTTATCGCATTTCACTCCTTCAACCGTGCTATCAAGCAAATTGATATGGGTAACTTCAAGCTCCGTTGACTTAACACTTTCGTAGTCAACCGCATAGGAATGATTCTGCGAGGTGATTTCAATTTTATTAGTTTCAAGATTACGAACGGGATGATTCCCGCCCCTGTGACCGAATTTGAGCTTATAGGTTTTTGCACCGTAGGCAAGAGAAATAATCTGATGACCCAAACAAATTCCAAAAATCGGATATCTGCCCTTAAGAGCTTTGATGGTTTCTGCTACAGGTTGAACATCAGTCGGGTCGCCGGGCCCGTTTGAAATAAACACACCGTCGGGGCAAAGCTTTTCAATTTCATCAGAAGAAGTATTCCAAGGTACAATTGTTACCTTGCAATTTCTTTTGTTGAGTGAACGTACGATGTTCATTTTCATTCCGCAGTCAATGGCAACAACATGATATTTTTCGTTTTTGCACGGTGAAACCCATATTTTATCACAGCTCACGGTCGAAACCGCATTAGTCGGGATATCCGCTTTTTTCAGTATGTCCATACAGTATTCACGGGAAACATTGGCATCTGTTATTATTACCTTACAGCTTCCGTTATCTCTGATAGAACGGGTAAGCTTACGAGTATCAATGCTGTAAATGCCCGGTATTCCGTGCTTTTTCATAACTTCGGAAAGAGTTGCCGTGCTTCTGAAATTTGAAGGCAAATCGTTGTATTCACGAACAATGAGTGCACCTATAGTCGGTGTTTTTGTTTCAAAGTCATCATCTGCCATTCCGTAATTTCCGATAAGCGGATAAGTCATAACAACCGCCTGATACGTATAAGAAGGATCGGAAATTATTTCCTGATAACCGACCATTGAAGTGTTAAAAACAATTTCGCATACCTTGTCGGATGTATCGCCGAAAGCATAGCCGTAGTATTCACTTCCGTCCTCTAAAACAATTTTTCTGTTATATTGTGTAACCATACCGTTACCTCTCTTTTTTAGCCTCTGAAAGCTTTTGTTCAAATCTGTTTTTGCATATATCGGTCGGAATTTCTGTCGGATAATCACCGTTAAAACAGGCAGAGCAATAATCACAGTTGCCCGTCAGTAAAGAAAGCTGAGAAACGGGCAGATATCCCAAGGTATCAGCACCTATTATTTTCGCAATATCTTCAACTGAATGATTGCAGGCAATCAGATTCTCTCTTGTATCAATATCCGTGCCGTAATAACACGGATTCAGAAACGGAGGTGAAGAAATACGCATATGAATTTCTTCAGCTCCCGCTTCACGCAGAAGAGTTACTATTCTGCCGCAGGTTGTACCTCTTACAATTGAATCGTCAATAAGAACAACCTTTTTACCTTTAACGCTTTCTTCAACTGCACTGAGCTTTATTTTTACCTGATCAAGCCTCGTGCTTTGACCGGGCGAAATAAAGGTCCTTCCGATATATTTGTTTTTTATAAGACCTATTCCGTAAGGAATGCCGGACTGATGGCTGAATCCGAGTGCCGCATCAAGACCCGAATCAGGAACACCTACCACAATATCGGCATCCGCAGGATGCTCCCTCGCAAGTATTCTGCCTGCTTCGATTCTTGATAAATGAACAGAAACACCGTCAATCTCGGAAT
>JBGVNA010000081.1:0-2792 GCA_045125175.1 Acutalibacteraceae bacterium | reverse complement strand
CAAGACATAATTTGATTTTTCATAGCAGAAATCCTTTCTTAATTTAATAAGCAATCTGTTTGGCATCTGCCGCACTTTTAGTTTCTGCTATACTGTCTTATCGGAACACACCATCAGTTACGGTTCTTAATTGGTACGAGTGTTCATAACGGATTCAATGGATAAATTGTTAACGGCGGTTAAACACACATTGTTTCAAGCTATCATTAACAACTGAAAGGAATTGCAAATTATGAAAAACAATATTTTATCTTGTGAATTTAATATCGATACCGCTTGCGTAGAAGTCAAACTCACCAACGGCTCTATGGTGTCAATCGACTGTATCGCAGTTGAAAACGAATATGCAAATAATATGTACGAAACATCAGAACTTGATTATCTCATATACAACAAACCAATGAGTTATGTCAGACTACTCTTAACCGGCAAAATAGAAGAATATTTGAGAAACAACACGGACTATACTCCATTATCTGATATGAGATAAAGTTTCAGCCGACAACATCATTGTGAAGTGATGTTGTCGGCTTTTTCTATTGTTGGTATATAAAGTTTATATCTTAAAATCTCGCCTTTGTAACGAATAAAACATAAAATCAGGGTTACAGGTCAAACTATACGTACCCCTCGATTACCGCACTTTCAATTCCTTGTTTATCAACGGTTTCAAAGGCTCTATTTTTCTACTTTTCAGTTTTGTTTTACTATTTACAAACATATTATATTTAACCTGATATCAAATAAAACACAGCAGGTAACATCATAAAAATGTTGCTTTTCTCATTTATAATTTAAAATTATTCTCAACAAACTCAATCATTGCTTGTTCTTTATCTTGGTCGGGTTCCGAAATAGAATCCAAATCGGGGTCATAGAACCAAAGATACGCAATTTCTTTTGTTTCATCGTTATAACCGACAATGCCGAACTTTTTGGGGTATTCACCGCCGTCGGCAACTCGCATCTGAAAGCCTTTATACTCAAATTCTGTTACGGGAATGGTATAGTGTCCTTCAAGCATATCGGATTCAATCGGTTCGGTCAGGAACTTATAAGTTTGTTCAACTTCGTTTTTCTTGGCAATGTAGAAATCATCATATTTTGCCTTAACTGTCATTGTGTTTGTTTCAAATATGAAAAATATATCTTTATCATAGTCATAGTAAACACTGTCGTAGCTTGCAAAACCCGTGGGCAAGAAATTCTCTGCTTCATATTTCTCACGGTGATATTCATAGATATACCGTTCAACTGTCCAGTTTGAACACGAAGAGAAAACAAGAGAAATCATTAACAAAGCAACTGCTGTTACAACATATTTAATCTTCTTCATTTTAAAAATCCTCAATGTTATCCTGAATATAATTGATTACCAAAAAATTCAGATAAGGTTCGTATTCACCTTCGGGAATGTAAATCTCCATATAGGCATCGTTGAATTCATTGAAAGGCTTGCTTTTTTCAAACTCAATACTCTCCTCAATGCTGTTGGTTTCAACAGATTTGAATTCAATATCGTTTTCTGTCATGAACATTTCAAGCAAGATTGCTTGTTCTTCTGCACCGAGCATTCGGAGATAATCAACGATTTTTTCAATATACTCATTCTCTTCATTGATTAAATACTGAGCTAAACCGCCGTTCTGAATTTCAAAATCAAAGTTGATAACCGCTATAACTGCTTTCTGCTTTTCATTTTTTGGAACGCCGATATTATCTCTTATCGAGTAAAGACCTTCTTCAAAGTATTCTTCACCGTATTTTTCATCATACAAAGAATAATCATATGTATCCCATTCGAGATCACCTGATTTAGAATAATGAAGCCAGAATGTTCTGCCTGTTTTTTCAAGATATACCTCAACATGATAAGGACCTTCGACGGGAGTGTCAAAATAATCAATATCAACAATTGAGGGGTTCATTTCAGAATAGTTTTCGGCAAGGTATTGCTCAGCGACATTTCGGATATTTTTTCTGTCAAGAGGATTGCCGAAAAAGGAAAGAGCCGCCCATATTACAAAACCGATTACAAAAGCAGAAACAGTTGCAATTACTGCGGCAGTAAGAATTTTCTCTATTATTTTCATAGCAATCCTCCTTTGATTACATAAATATTGAAGCGAAGAATGAAATAACTCTTGCAAAGAACGAGCTTATAGATGAAAAGATTTTTGCGAAGAATCCGGGTTCTTCCGCATCCTTTGAGATTTGGAAATTGGTTGTTGCGGTGCCTGAATAGTTGCCGATACCCGTGATTTTTGCGGTGGCTGTACCTTCGTTTGTGTTGTTTGCGAATGTTACGGTATAATCGGTACCTTCACGGAGAACTTTTATGCCGTCTGTAACTGTGATTTCGGGAGTAACGGCTGAGCCGGTGTAAGGCTGGTCGGCAATGGGGGCAACAGTTACGGCAGAGATATTCTTGGTTACGATTGTGAACTTTGCCTTGCTTGCAAACATTCTGAAATCGCCCTTGCCCTTTACGGTAACATCGGCATTGCCTACATTGATGTTATTGGCATATGTTACGCCGAAATCAACATTTTCAGCGAGTTTGTCACCCGATGCGGAAACAGAGATTTCGGGTTTGATTTCAAAACCTGTATAGGTCTGATTGGGAATAGGAGCGATAACAAATGTGCTTACTCTGATGCCCTGTGTCTGTGCATATGAATGTGCATAGGAGTTTTCAGCACAATAAATTGTGAGTTTGTCACAGCCATCAAATGCATCTTCGGCAATTTCGGTTACGCTGTCTGCGATAACTGCGGTTTCAAGGTTTCCAC
>JBGVNA010000080.1:0-2961 GCA_045125175.1 Acutalibacteraceae bacterium | reverse complement strand
ATTATGGCAATAGGTGTCTATATTACATACCGTGTACTTGATGTTGCCGACCTTACCGTTGACGGCTCCTTTGCAACGGGAGGTGTAGTTGCGGTTATACTTATTCTTAACGGTTGGAATTTATGGCTCAGTATGCTTATGGCTTTTATTGCAGGACTTTTAACAGGAGCAATTACCGGTCTTTTGCATACTCTTATGGGAATTCCTCCGATTCTTGCAGGTATTCTTACCCAACTGTCTCTTTACTCAATAAATCTTAAGATTTTAGGTAAAGCCAACCAGTCAGTAAATGTTAACCAAACCGATCTTTTGGTTTCTCTTCGCTGGGTCAGAGAGCTCGCCTTCCATAATCCGCTTATAACAGTAGGTATTGTTGTAGTTATTCTTATCGGCATTCTTTATTGGTTCTTCGGTACGGAAATGGGTTGCGGTCTTCGTGCAACGGGAGCAAACCTTAATATGAGCCGTGCACAGGGCATCAACACAAGCTTCAACAAGGTTCTCGGCATTATGCTTTCAAACGGCCTTGTTGCATTTGCAGGTGCATTTCTCGCACAGTATCAGGGCTTTGCAGATGTTAAGCAAGGTCAGGGTGCAATCGTTATCGGTCTTGCCGCTGTAATTATCGGTGAAGCTATTTTCGGCAAGATATTCAAGAATTTTGCTCTCCGACTTCTTTCCGTTGTTCTCGGCTCTATCGTTTATTACATAGTTGTTCAGACAGTTATTACGCTTGGTCTTGATGCAAATCTTCTCAAGCTTCTTTCGGCTGTTATTGTTGCAATCTTTCTTGCAATTCCTTACTGGAAAAGAGAGTACAAAGCAAAGCATATGACAAAAAACAAAGGGGGTAAGGTAAATGCTTGATATAAAGAATGTTGAAAAGACCTTTAACCCCGGTACCATAAACGAAAAAAAGGCGCTTAACGGAATAAATCTTCATCTTGATGAGGGCGATTTTGTAACAGTTATCGGCGGTAACGGTGCAGGTAAATCCACAATGCTTAATATGGTTGCAGGCGTTTATCCCGTTGACTGCGGAAATATAGTTATTGACGGCTTTGATGTTACAAGGCTACCTGAATACAAGCGTGCAAAATATCTCGGCAGAGTTTTCCAGGACCCTATGACGGGTACTGCTGCAGATATGCAGATTGAAGAAAACCTTGCTCTTGCCGCAAGACGAGGCAAAACAAGACTTCTCCGCGTGGGTATTACTGCAAAGGAGAGAAAAGAGTATAAAGAGCTTCTTAAAATTCTTGACCTCGGCCTTGAGGAAAGACTTACTGCAAAGGTCGGTCTTCTTTCGGGCGGTCAACGTCAGGCTCTTACACTTCTTATGGCTACTCTCAAAAAGCCGAAGGTGCTTCTTCTTGATGAGCACACGGCGGCTCTTGACCCCAAGACTGCTAAAAAGGTGCTCGACATCACAGAAGAAATCGTTCAGAAGAACAACCTTACAACAATTATGATAACTCATAATATGGCTGATGCCATAAGAGTCGGCAACCGTCTTATTATGATGAACAACGGCAAAATTATTTTTGACGTTTCCGGTGAAGAAAAGAAAAAGCTCACCGTGGCAGACCTTCTTGAGAAGTTCAAGATTTCTGCAGGTGAAGAGCTTAACAATGACAGAATTTTACTTTCGTGATATATCTTTTGTTGAGTTGAGATATATTAAAAGCACAACCGTCAAGGGTAGAAATTTCCTTGGCGGTTGTTTTTAGTATTGAGTTCCGTTCTTATGGCGATACCTGTTTTGTAGCACAGCCTGTTTTCATTATCAAGAGCCGTTACACTCCTTCTCTTGGCAACAAAAACATTCTGTGCTCTTTGGGAATCACGAGGGTGATACCCTCACCATATAAGCGTTAAGGTTATCAAAAAAATTCTTCAAGGAAGGATGTAATAATTCAATAATACTCAGAAAAAATTCAAACACGCCAGTGTTATACGGCAGGTTGCGAAGCAATAAAATCAAATTTTAGTTATATGAATACTGCGTCATATTTTTCTCACTCAAAAATTTTTTTCAACTTTTTTGAAAATCCTTGGAACATTTCACCCTTCCTTATGTCGTGGTATAAATGGGAGGTAAAAATATTTTTTCAAAAGCCTAAACCAAATATTATTGACCGTGAAAAAAATTTTAAAACCATTCGACAAATTTCCCGTTGTCAAAATTTTCAAAATAATATATCATACCACCGTCACGATGTTTTTGTTGAGCTTGGCGAAACTACAACTACTTTAATTATGCTTTGCTCAAACAGCCACACACATCGATTTATATTTAGCTTTATTTAAAAGCTGTTACATAGTGACCCAACAGAATATGAGCGCGGTGAGATTTTCTCTCCACGCTTGTTTCTGTTGCCTATGTAACGGCTTTTTTGTTTTGCAATTTTTCTTGCGGTGGGTTGTAAAGGTTTTGTAAACATTTTGATTTTGGGGTGTCCATTTGGCCTCTCCCAGTGGGAATAAGTGAGAATTGTTTTTCAAGTCACTTGTAAACAGTTTGAAAACTTTCGGGTTCAATGGTTCTCTTTTGCTCGAAAAATGTCCGTAGGAAAGTAGAGGGGTATTTAAAATTACCGCCTCTGAACGGAATCAATGTTTCTGTGTCCTTGTCTTATCGAGCATTGGATTTCGGGCCCGGAAATCCCAAAACAGGCAAAAAGCCGTTTTGCAAAACAGAATGAATGGAGATGAAAAGAAGAAAAAAGAATCAGGTTAACAGCAGACAAATGTAATTATGACTTTAAATATTCTGTTAACTTTTGGGAAAATGGGTTTCCACTTGCCCTTTCCCAGTCCGTATAAGTGGAAAGTAATTCCAAAAAAATTTTGAGGAGGTGAAAATCCAATGACAAAGAAAAATCACGATGTGATTGTCAAAGCGTATCTTAACAAAGATGAATATGAAAAGCTGTGCGAGCTCAGCAGAGCAACGGGAGT
>JBGVNA010000079.1:0-17991 GCA_045125175.1 Acutalibacteraceae bacterium | reverse complement strand
GTCGGCTCAATTAATGACGGCTTGACGGGCGACAGCTCGGTGCTTCTCGTAAAAAGTGCGCTTGACTTTGTTAATGCAATTATTTTCGGCGCAACACTCGGCTACGGAGTGATTTTCACCTTTATACCCATTCTGATTTATCAGGGCGGCATCTCGCTGCTTGCGGGAACTCTGAGCGACGTTCTTCAAGGCGAGCTGCTTGAACAGATATGCATGGTCGGCTACGCAATAATCATGGCAATCGGCTTCAATTTTCTTCTCGAAAAGAAATTCAAAACACTCAACATGGTCCCTGCGTTGCTTCTCCCCGTTGCATATCATTACATTTTAATTTTAATCAATTATATAAAAGCATAAAAGATGGGCAACCTTTGCGGTTGCCCTTTTGGTTTAGAAGTTTTCTCTGTTCTTCTTGTTCTGCTGATTCTTGTTGTTCTGATTGTTCTGCTGGTTCTGATTGTTGTTCTGCTGATTCTGCTGGTTGTTCTGCTGGTTCTTGTTATTGTTTTCCATTTTAAAAACTCCTCTTTTATAATTGTGAACGCTCGGTTCACTTTTATTATGCGCATTAACACGATTAATATTTGTTGACAAAAAATTTTACTGATGATAAAATTTTTGAGGGAGGCATGATTATGATTTATTATTTTTCGGGCACGGGCAATTCACGCCATGCAGCCAAAACAATTGCATGCGCGGTTAATGATACCGCCGTTAATATCGTTGATGCAATAAAAAATAAAACTTTCGGTTCATCTGACGATGAAATAACGGGTTTCGTTTTTCCCGTCTATTTCTGGGGTCTGCCCGAAATTATAAAACGCTTTTCAGCAATGCCCGAGGTTAAAAATTCACTCGGCAAATACGTTTTCTGCATTATCACCTGCGGCGCAAACACAGGCAATGCAGATAAAATGCTCGCAAAAAGGCTCGGCAGAAAGCCTGATTACAGCTTCTCACTCAGAATGCCCGATAACTATGTCGTTATGTATAACCCCTGCACAAAAGAGAAGGCTCAGAAATTCCTGCGCCATGCGGATAAGGAGCTTGCAGAAATCTGCAATGATATAAATAACCGCCAAAAAAAGCGTGCAGGCAGCACGCAGGGCGGCGTAAAAAGCGCATTCGTTTCACTGCTCTATGACCCGTTCAGAAAAACAAAGAAATTCTATGCGGATGATAAGTGCATCTCCTGCGGAATATGCGCAAAAAATTGCCCCGACAGCGCAATTGAAATTCAGAACGGCAAGCCTGTGTGGGTCAAATCAAAATGTCAGCACTGCACGGCATGTATCAACCGCTGCCCGAAGCAGGCAATCCAATTCGGCAACGGCACTGCCGACAGAGGCAGATACAATTATGAAAATACAATCGGTTGACGATATAATAATTACAATGTATAATATAAATATAACCTGTTCGGAGGCTTGAATTATGATAGTTAAAAACAATTTCGGAACAACCGCAGACGGCAGAAACGTTGACTGCTACACTCTTAAAAACACAAGCGGAACAGCCGTTGACATTATTACCTACGGCGCAACAATAAACAGCATTTACGTTGCAGATAAAAACGGCGTTTTTGCCGACGTTCTTGCAGGCTTTGATTCAATTGACGGCCATGAAAACCACTCGGACTATGAGGGAATGACCGTCGGCAGATATGCAAACCGTATTGCAGGCGGCAAATTCTCAATCGACGGCGTTGAATATAACGTTGAGAAAAACGAAAAGGGAATTACCTGCCTTCACGGCGGCGCAGAGCTTTCAACCGCAGTGTGGAAAGCGATTATCGTTGACGACAACTCCGTCGAAATGAGCTACACAAGCCCCGACGGCGCAATGGGTTTCCCCGGCAAGGTTGATTTCAAAGTAACCTTCACTCTTCATGAGGATAATGCGCTTAAAATAGATTATTATGCCGTCAGCGATAAAAAGACGGTTATCAACATGACAAACCACGCATATTTCAACCTTGCAGGCAAGGGCGATGTGCTTAAACACATTCTGCAGATTAATGCAGATGCATATACACCCATCGATGAAAACAGCATACCCACAGGCGAAATCAGACCGGTTGAGGGAACACCCTTTGATTTCAGGCAGGAAAAGGCTATCGGCAAGGATATCGGCGCAGATGATGACCAGATTGCAATCGGCAAGGGCTACGACCATAACTTCTGCCTCAACGACGGCAACGGTCCTGCAGCAACCGCATACGACCCCGAAAGCGGCAGAATGCTTGAGGTTTATACCGACCTTTGCGGTGTTCAGCTTTACACGGGCAACTTCCTTGACGGAACTATCATCGGCAAGCAGGGCAAGCCCCTTGTTCAGCACGCAGGCTTCTGCCTTGAAACCCAGTATTATCCCAACACACCCAACATGCCTGAATTCCCGCAGTGTACCTTTGATGCGGGAGAAAAATTCCGTTCATGCACCGTTTTTAAGTTTTCTGTTAAATAATTGTTCATTATTTGCGGCATAATGTAACAGTTTATTTCACCGTAATTCATAAATTTGTTAAAAATCGGTGTATAATTATAATTGTAAACTAAAATAATCGGAGGGGATTATTATGGCAGCAGAAAAAATTCTTGTTGTAGATGATGATAATAATATTTGCGAGCTTCTCAGACTCTATCTCGAAAAAGACGGCTACGAAGTAGTTCTTGCCCATAACGGCGGCGATGCGGTAAAAATGTTCCAGGAGCTTTCGCCCGACCTTATGCTTCTTGATATCATGCTGCCCGTTCTTGACGGATGGCAGGTATGCCGCGAGGTCAGAAAATTTTCGGACAAGCCTATTATCATGCTCACCGCAAAGGGCGAAACTTTCGACAAGGTGCTCGGCTTTGAGCTCGGCGCAGACGACTACGTTGTGAAGCCCTTTGACGCAAAAGAGGTTATGGCTCGTGTTAAGGCAGTGCTTCGCAGAAGCGGCTCGGGCGCTCAGCCAGATGTCAGAGAGGTACGCTATGATAAGCTTGCCATTAATCTGACTAATTATGAGCTGCGTGTTGACGGCAAAAAGGTTGACACTCCGCCCAAAGAGCTTGAGCTTATTTACCACCTTGCAAGCAATCCCAACAGGGTTTTCACAAGAGATCAGCTTCTCGATGAGGTTTGGGGCTTCGACTATTACGGTGACTCAAGAACCGTTGACGTTCATGTTAAGCGTCTTCGCGAAAAGCTTGAGGGTGTTTCGGATAAGTGGGAGCTTAAAACCGTATGGAGCGTCGGGTATAAGTTTGAAACCAAGGATTAATTCCGGGAGTGGTGCAAGTGGTTAAGAAAAGGCAATCCGGTTTGTTCCGGAAATATTTTCTTGTTACAATTTCAATAATTCTTGCCAGCTTCGTCTTTTTAGGCGGAGCTCTCTTGCTTTTTGTTTCCTCTCTCTGGATGGACGAAAAGACAGAGCTTCTGACCGAAAACAGCATCAGCGTTGCCGAAAACACACGCAATGTTCTTGAATCGGATTATCTCGGCGAAAGCAGCAGAAGCTCCGTGATTGTTATATGCAACACCCTGCTTCAGATTTCCAATGCCATTGATGCCGATGTTTTCATAACCAACCCCGAAGGTCAGGTTGTTTACTGCAAAGAAATTCTGCAGTCCAACATGGCTCTGTATACAGGCAACTGCATGGTTCATAATCAATATAAAATTCCCGACAGCATTATGCAGAACGCACTCAAATCAACCTACCGCACAACGAGCACCCTCGGCGGCTCACTGAGCGACTCTCATTTTGTGGTCAGCTCACCCGTTATTGTTAACGGCAAGACGGTTGCGGTTGTTTTTTCAACTCAATCCGTTATCGACGGACTTACACCTTATGTTGCCGGCATTCTGAGAATGTTTTCCTTTGCAACGCTTTTTGCCTTCGCAATAGCATTCGTTCTTGTTTACCTCGTTTCTCTCAGGCTTACAAGACCTCTGCGTGAAATGTCGGCTGCGGCAAAGCAATACGCTACGGGAGATTTTTCAAAACGAATAAGCATCAAGCACTCAAAGCTGCGTATTTTCGGTCAGGATGAAACAGACGAGCTTGTTCAGGCATTCAACACCATGGCTCAAGCTCTTGCTACCCTCGAAATGTCACGACGAAGCTTTGTGGCAAACGTTTCCCACGAGCTTAAAACTCCCATGACAACAATCGGCGGATTCATTGACGGCATTCTCGACGGCACGATTGAGCCCGAAAAAGAAACGCAGTATCTGAAAATTGTTTCGGATGAGGTCAAACGGCTTTCAAGGCTTGTTACGGGAATGCTCAACATGAGCAAAATCGAAGCAGGCGAGCTTGATTTAAAACCCGTGCGCTTTGATATTTCCGAAATGATATTCAGAACTCTTCTCAGCTTTGAGCAGATAATTGATAAGAAACATATTGATATCCGCGGACTTGATTCTTTTGAAAGCCATTCCGTAACGGCAGATAAGGATATGATAAATCAGGTTGTTTATAATCTGATTGACAACGCTGTTAAATTCACCCCCGACGGCGGATATATAGAAGTCAGCTCCAATGCGGATGCCGAAAAAGCAATTGTCAAAATACGTAACAGCGGCAAGGGAATACCAAGCGAAGAAATTGATAAAATATTTGAGAGATTCTATAAAATAGATAAATCCAGAAGCTACGATGTCAAGGGCGCAGGTATGGGTCTTTATATCGTTAAAACAATTATTGAGCTTCACGGCGGTTACATAACCGCACGAAGCGAACTCGGGGAATATACCGAATTCATCTTCCAATTACCGTTGAATTAACTCAAAATTTGAAACTTTTTTAATTCCGTGTTCAAATCCATTTAACAACCACGGTTTAAAATATACTCATATCACATAGCGGAGGCATATATATGAACGACGAATTCACAAACAACAACTCAACGGAGCCTGAAAATGAAGCTCCCGTAACGGAAAATATTCCCGAAGCGGAAGAATTTGTTCAAAGAGAGCCGATTCATGTTGAGCCTATTAAGGACGAAGATGTGCCGTCGGTTGAAGCCAAAAAAATTGAAGAACCAGTTTCACAGCCCGAAAATCCCGTTTATACTCAGCAGCCCTATACCTACACTCAGGGCAGACCGCAGTATAACTATCCTCAATCGCAGCAGGGCTATAATTCCTACGGCACAAACGCCAATCAGACATATTATTATCCCAATCAGAATCAGCAGACAAATACACCAAAAAATAAAAAGAGCAAAAAAGGGCTTAAGATTTTTGCAGCCTGCCTTGCAATTGCACTTGTGTTCGCATTGGGATTCGGCGTTGCTTCGATAAAGAAAAACTCAGATTCACCGCAAAGCGGCTCTTCAAATTCCGCTCAAAAAAATGAGGACGGTCCTAAGCTCAATATAAACGAATCGCCTATAACCCCCACTGCAGCTTCGGTTGACGGCGCACTCACAACTGCTGAAATTGCAGAAAAGGTTAAACCGAGCATTGTCGGCATTGTTGTTTATACTCAGAACTCCAATTCCTCCGCAGGCGAAGGAACGGGCGTTATTATGGGCGAAGACTCAACAGGCAAAAACACCTATATCATCACCTGCGCTCACGTTATCAGCGATGCAGGTATCAAGGTGCGTGTTCAGACCGAGGACGGCACGACATATGACGCCGAAATCGTTGGTATTGACACAAGAACAGACCTTGGCGTGCTCAAAATTCAGGCAAAGGGTCTGCCCGCTGCCGAATTCGGCAACTCGGATTCTCTGCGTGTCGGCGACAGCGTTTACGCAATCGGCAACCCCGGCGGCGTTGAATTCTTCGGCTCTTTCACAGGCGGCTTTGTTTCCGCTATCGACAGACCCGTTAGCAGTGAAATCGGTTACACAATGAAATGTATCCAGCACGATGCGGCAATCAACCCCGGCAACTCAGGCGGTGCGCTCGTCAATGTTTTCGGCCAGGTTATCGGCATCAATTCCCAGAAAATCGCCGCAACAGACTATGAGGGCATGGGCTTCGCAATCCCCATCACTTCCGCAAAGGAAATCATTGATGACCTTATCACATACAGCTATGTGCCCAACAGACCCAAGCTCGGCATCACATATTACCCTGTCAGCTCCAGCGCACAGTACAGCATGATTGCTCAAATCAAGGGTCTGCCTGCAGGCACACTCATCATCAACGAAATCAGCTCCGACAGCTCTCTTGCAAACACAAATGTAAGACAGTATGATATGATTACCGCCGTTGACGGCGAGCCGCTCACCACTGCCGATATTCTTCTCGAAAAAATTGATAACGGCAAGGTCGGCGACAAAATGACCCTCTCTATATGCAGAGTAAACAGCAACTATTCAATCGAAGAATTTGAAATCGAAATCACTCTTGTTGAGGATAAGGGCGATTCGGGAATTGAAGAAACAACAACCGTTTATTATATTGACCCGTTTGAATACTTCAATCAGTTCGGATATTAAAAAATTAACCTCGGGCACATTAACGTGCCCGAGGTTTTATATTATGCAATTGTTACAGCTTCTTCAGAAGTTACTGTTGTTTCCGTCATTATCTCAGCCTCACCGTATTTTGCGATTGTTTCGGTTTATTTAGAAATTGAGGTTGCTGATTCTACTGGTTCTGTGTTGTTTGCTGATTTTTCGTTTTTCAACTGGTTGAAAAAAGCAAGTTCTTCTTCAAGTTCTGACACATCAATAATTTTATCAGTACGGGTAATATAAAGTCCATCCTCAACCGCTTTTTCGTACTCACTCTCATAGCAATAAGGATAATCGTGGCTCAAATAATATTCATTGATTATTTCATCGTCGAACGTGTAAATTATATCCGCATTGTATACTTCGTTAAATTCTTGATTTACAAAGTCTTGCGGATTGATTACGGGAGTACCGTATAATCTTTCTTTAACAATTCTTGCCCATTCTGCATTTGCGGCATCAAATTTTTCTCGAGGAACATTATACTCCTCAACAAAAATCTTCATACGCATTGTATTTATTTGACTATACGGTTGTTCCCAATATTCTCCATATATATCTTGTCTGCTGTTTTCATCGACAACATCCCAAAACGGAGAAGGTATAGAATAATAAATTGAGCGGTATTTTTGCAGAGTCAGTTCACCGCCACCGGAATATGAAGCCTCTGTTTCTTTGAGATTATCAGGTTCGTTTTTGGAATTTATATCTGAATAAACAGTTTCATCAACAGATGTAGATTGTTTGTTTTCCGCTGTTGTTGTTTCTTGTTGATTTTCATCTGTGCAAGCTACAAAGGTCAATATGATAAAAAATATTAATATGATTGTATTTAACTTTTTCATAAATAATCTCCTTTTACCCGTTTTCTCCGTACCAATAAAATCCATTTCCGTTAGAAGCAGCTTCACAGGTATTGCTTTTGGTGATACTGTTATCCATACTCATATAAAAATAAATTGGATTGATTGTTTCCGTAAACGGATTATTGCTACCTGATCTTATTGCGGCATTTTGATTGTTAACTTCATAATGAAGATGTGCACCGGATGTATTGTATCCTGTATTGCCGGCATATCCAATTATCTGTTCCTTTGTTACGGAACCACCTTCTTTGAGCACTTTGCCGTTAACTACTATATTTCCCGATGAATTTGTATCCCAACGTGATAAATGCATATAAATAACTGTTAAATTTTTACCGCTAATCGGATCGATTTTATCGGTTGTTATTACAATTGCATTTCCGTGTGAAGTCTCTTTGTTATTATCTACATATATTCTCGTGATTGTTCCGTTATATGATGCAACAACCGGCTTGCCTTCGATATCGCCTGCATTATCTGAAACAATATCAAAACCTTTGTGATTTCCACCATTGGCTGTGCTTCGTGGACCAAACGGCGAACTGATTTTTTTGATGTTTACATCATAAACAGGCCAACGAAAGTTCATCAGATTATACTGCGAAATAGTTCCTTTGGTTGAAACATCAGCAATGGGAATATATCCCCAATGTTTGGTTTCTCCAACTTGATAGTATCCGTAAGCCCAGCCGTTGTTTGTTCCGCAGTCACCTTGAACCACAAATTCTTTGCCTGACAGCAATGCCTTTGTCGTTTTATATTCTTCTCCTTCTGCTTTATAAAGATATGTGTCTTTATTGGTTTTGGTTGTCCATGCCTGAGGCCATTTATAAAGCAAATGTATTGTGCATGTGTCAGTCATTCCGTCTGCCTTGGCTGTTATCGTGGCTGTTTTGCCGGCACCTTCGGCTAAACCTGCAATCTGACCTGTTGTTTCATTATAAGTAATATAATCTTTGTTTCCAACAATCCATTCAACATCACCGTCGTATGCAGTTGTCAGCTTCCTGTTATCATAGGATACCCCGTTTGCCCATACATCCATATCAGCTGCAGAAAGATTCAAAAATCCGTCTATTGTTTTTTCAAGCCTTGTATATTTAACAAAGCCGTCCTGTGAATTCGACTCTCCGTATCTTATATATGCATAGTTTTTGATTCTTCCGCATACCAACACTTTGCTGCCCGTATAAACATCGCTCGATGTGTTCGATTGTAATGCCGCAAAAACACGAAAAATATCAAGAAACAGACCGAAAAACTTTTTCGAATTAAAGCAAATGTCTTTTAACCCCCAACCCGGGTCAGAATTAACAAATGTTAAAATCTCCTTAAAGCCGCTGTTTACTTCATCCGGAAGTTTTTCAACACAGTAAACTCTTATACTGTCATTTGCAGAACCCCATTTTGCTTTGCAGGTAATAGTTGCGCTCTCTCCTGCAACAAGCCCCTTTATTTTTCCGTCTTCGGTGCATGAAATTACTTGCGGATTACTTGAACTCCATTTAACACTGTTAAGCACTGAACCGCTTGATTCGATTGAAGCTCGAAGCTGAATCGTTTCGCCCTCAATAACGCCGCTTTGATTATAAACAGATATGCTTTCAACTGTTGAATTTGGTTGAGAATTAACGGCAACTGCATTTGAATTAAATACCGCAGATAAACATAAAACTACCGAAATAAACGCTGTTAATTTTGAAATCGCCTTTTTCTCAAAGCATATTTACCTCCTTAATTCTAACATCTCACTTTGAGAGAGTCAAATTACAGTTTTGTAATATTCTGACACCGTTTTGTAACTAACCCATCGGAATCTCCTCCTGCATGTTTATCTGTTTATATATGACAAAAATCTCAAAATGTCACGCAAAAAATTTCACCAACCCGCAAACCTCTCTGTTTTCAACAAACATTTCTGTGTTTGTTTGGTACTTTTAACAACAAAAATCACCGTATGAAAACAAACTTCATACAGTGATTTAAACAAAAGCAGTCCCGTACCGACGTGCCCGAGGTTTTTAAATTCAAAAATTTTTCCGTACCGTGTAACACAATTGCCGTGACCCACATAAGATGTGAATGTAAGCGGTTAACAAAGCTGCTTAACCGGAAACGGAGGTAAGATTCATGGGTTGCGGATGCAATAACAACTGGTGCCTTTTCATCATCCTCATTCTTCTTTTCTGCAATAACGACTGTGGCTGCGGCTGCGGCACAAATTTCGCAAATTCAAGAAGCAATGACTGCGGCTGCGGATGCGGTTGCTGACCTCTCTTAAGCTAAATTAAAGCAAGGATTTCCGCCGCCTCTTCCTGCGTTAAACCGCCGGGGGAGGCGGTAAAATTTCTCGGAATAACGCTCTGCCAGCGCAGGGCGTATTTTTTTGCCTTTTCCTCACCTATCGTCACCCCCGAAAGGTCGGCAAGCGAAGCAATAACCGCTTTAACATTTTCGGTTTCGTCTGTCATGCGACAGAAATCCGCAAACTTTTCGGGCGCAAATTCTGCGCAGCGATCAATATACGGCGCAAAAAATGCGGCGCACGCCATGCCGTGAGGCACACCGTAATTTTCGGTAAGAACATATCCCAGCGGATGCGGAAACGCCGTTCCGCAGGTGTTTATAACAAGACCTGCATAAATCGAGGCATAATAAAGCGGTTCACGCAATTCGGGTTCAACCTCTTCAGACTTTGCAAGCTTTTTAAGGCATTCATATAATTCGGGAATACACTTTTCGGCAAAAAGGCGAAGAACGCCGTTGCATTTCGGTGTGAAAAATCCCTCAACCGCATGCGCAAAGGCATCGAGAGCGGTTGAAACTGTTGTTTTATAAGACATTGAGGCGGTATATTTCGGGTCGCAGAATGAAACGGCGGCATAGCAATCAGGTCCCGATATGCTTTTTTTAACTCCCGTTTCATCGTTAGTGAGCACCGCAACCGCCGTTACCTCGCTGCCCGTTCCCGCCGTTGTGCCTGTAAGCGCAACAGGCAGGGGCGGGTTTTTATATTCTCTTTTATAAATATCGATTGGAGTAAGCTCGGGGTTTGAAGCGTAAATCGCAATCGCCTTTGATCCGTCAAGCACAGAGCCGCCGCCTATGCCGAAAATAAATTCCGCTTTCGCTTTTCTTGCAGCTTCACCTGCTTTATGACAAGCGGAAATCAACGGATTTTCGCTTATTTCATCAAATATTTCATATGATATTTTCTGCTCATCAAGAGCTTTTATTGCATCATCAAGCGCACCGCTCTGCTTTGCGCTGTTTTTGCCCGTTACAATCAGGCAGCTTTTGCCCAATGGCGTAAGCAGGGCTGAATTTTCTCTTAAGGCATTCCTGCCCCATGCGCATCTGACAGGCATATATACAGAATTCGGCATATAACCACTCCTTTTTTGCCCATTTTACCATGATTTGCATTAAAAACCAATACAAATCGATAAAATTTATAACATTATCAACAAAAAATATTGAAAAGTGTTTTATTTAGGTGTATTATATTATAAATATATATAAAGAGGTGGGGATTTGAAAAAGGCTACATCAGTTATCGCTGTTTTTGCAGTTATGCTGCTCGCAGCTTTTGTAGTTTATGATGCAACTCAAGGCAAACCCGCCACCTGCAATTTTTTTGCCATGAACACATATGTTTCCGCTGAAATTGAAGGCAAGGAAGCCGAAGACACAGCTTCCAACATCAGAGAAATAATCGATAGCCTGGATTTGTGCGTTCTCTCCCGAACGGAAGAAGCCTCTGTTGTTTCAGACCTCAACAAAACCGGCGAAGCTGAGCTTGAAGCAACAATTGCAAATTATTTTTCACTTCTTCTTGATGTGTGCCGAAAAAGCGGCGGCGCATTCGATTTTACCCTTGGTGCAGTGAGTGACCTCTGGAATTTCGGCGGAACGCCTTCAATACCGGATAAAGACAAGCTTACCGAGGCGCTCAGCCACAGCGGATACGAAAAAATATCGCTTTCAAACGGCAGAATAACAATGGCGGACAAAGCTGCTGTTATCGATTTCGGCGCATCGGGCAAGGGGATTGCCCTCGACAGCGTTAAAGCTTATCTTGACTCATGTGAAACAGAAAGAGCCGTTGTCAGCGTCGGCGGCAGTGTTCTGCTTTACGGCGAAGGGGATTTCACCGTCGGCATAAGAAATCCCAAGGGCGATTCCGGCAGCAGCATTGCCAAGCTGACAATTCCCGAAGGCTGTGTTTCAACCTCGGGCAGCTATGAGCAGTCTTTTGAGGAAAACGGCAAAAAATATCACCATATCCTTGACCCAAAAACGGGATATCCCGTTGATAACGGAATAGTCAGCGCAACGGTTATTTCCGAAAGCGGTCTGCTCAGCGATGCGCTTTCAACAGCCTGCTTTGTTCTTGGTATTGAAAAAGGCTTTGAGCTTGCCGAAGAATACGGCGCAACCGTGATTTTCATTACGGAAGACAACTCCGTTTATACCCGAGGCAGTGACACCGACTATATTGAACTGCTTGATAAAAATTTTTCTGTATATAACAATACCTTATGAATATTAAACTGTTAAAAAAAGGCGATATAGCGGTTATCGCCGTTATTATTGTTGCCGCATTACTCTGGGCATTTCACGGCTATTCAAATGTTGAGAAACCCGTTGCCGTTATCTCCGTTGACGGTGTTGCCGTTGAAACCGTTCAGCTTTATACCGTTACAAAAAGAATTGAAATAACACCCGATACGGATTATAACATCACCATAGCCGCCGAAAACGGCGAAATATGGTTTGAACATTCAGATTGCAATGACAAGCTCTGCATTAACTCCGGCAAGCTCAGCAAGGGCGGAGAGCTTGCCGTTTGTCTGCCCGCAAAAACAGTTATAAAAATTTCAGGCTCCGATGTTGATGCCGTGGTTTACTGATTATGAAAAGAAATTACAGAATCGCACTTGTTGCAATACTCTGCGCTCTTGCGCTCTCACTCGGTTGGCTTGAAGGGCTGATACCGCAGATACCCTTTCTGCCGCCCGGCGCAAAGCTCGGATTTTCAAACATAATAACCATGTTTGCTGCAGGAAACCTCGGTTTTCCGTCGGCAATGCTCATTGCATTCGTCAAAGGAGCCTTTGCTTTTTTAACAAGAGGCGTAACCGCAGGAATCATGAGCCTTTCGGGCGGATTGCTTTCGGCCGCCGCCATGTATCTGCTGATGCGCTATGCGCAGAAGCATCTCGGTTTAATCGGAATTTCCGTCATCTGCGCCCTGATGCATAATCTCGGCCAGCTTGCAGCGGCAATTCTTATCACTTCAACAAATATTTCCGCATATGCTCCCGCTCTTGCCGTTTTCGGCATCGTTACGGGAACAGTTAACGGAATTATATTAAGGGCGGTTATTCCCGCTCTTGAAAAAATAAAAAAACACTTTTTCACCTTAAAATAAATGTTAGGAGGAATATTTTATGGCTAAGACCGTTCTTGACGGCGTTTTAAAAGCAGTCAAAAAGGTCAGAGGCGGCGTTAAGGTTGCTCATCACAAAAACACCGCCGAAAAAGAAGTTGAAAGACTCCCCATACCCTCAAAAGTCACCATTCCCATGCAGCAGCATATCGGTGCTCCCTGTGAGCCCGTTGTTAAGGTTGGCGACATTGTTGCGGTAGGTCAGCTTATAGGTGACACGGATAAATATGTGAGCGCACCCATTCATGCTTCCGTTTCGGGCAAGGTAGTCGCAGTCGGCGATGTTAAGCTCCCCAACGGTGTTATGTCAAAGGCTGTTACAATCGAATCAGACGGTGAGATGAGGCTTTGGGAGGGCATCAAGCCCCCCGTTGTCCACACAAGAGAGGACCTTATCAAAGCGGTCAGAGATTCCGGCCTTGTCGGTCTCGGCGGTGCAGGCTTCCCCACTCATGTTAAGCTCAATTTCCCTGCGGATAAGAATATCGATACTCTTGTTATCAACGCCGCAGAGTGCGAGCCTTACATAACTGTTGACTACCGTGAATGCATCGAAAATTCATGGGATATTCTTTCCGGTGTTTATCTGCTTAAAGAGCTTCTCGGCTTCAAGCAGGTTATTATCGCTGTTGAAGATAACAAGCCCGAGGCTTTTAAAGTTCTCAAAAATATTGCAGACCACAAGGATGACATTGATGACGAAGTCAAGCTTATGGTCCTTGAATCCAAATATCCTCAGGGCGCAGAAAAAATGATGGTTCAGTCCGCAACAGGCAGAAAAGTTCCTCCCGGAAAGCTGCCCGCAGACGTCGGCTGCGTTGTTATGAACGTTGCATCCGTCGCATTTATCGCGCGCTATATAAAAACAGGCAAGCCCCTCGTCAGCCGTTCTCTTACGGTTGACGGCTCAGCAATCGCCAATCCCAAAAACGTAAGAGTTCCCGTCGGAACAAACATCAGCGAAATCATTGAGTTTTGCGGCGGCTTCAGCTGCGAGCCCTGCAAAATCCTTACAGGCGGACCCATGATGGGTCTTGCAATAGTCGGAACAGATCTTCCTGTTCTCAAGCAGAACAATGCAATCCTTGTGTTCTCCAAGAACGATGCTGTTCTTAAAGCTGAAACCGACTGCATCCGCTGCGGCAAATGCGCAGAGGCCTGCCCCATGAGCCTTATGCCCACTAATATTGTAAGGGCTGCAAACGCAAGAGATGCCGCAACCCTCAACCAGCTCGGCACAATGGTTTGCATGGAATGCGGAAGCTGCGCCTTTGCATGCCCCGCAGGCAAGCCCCTTGTTCAGCATATGCGTCTTGCAAAATCAATTATCAGAGAGGAGGGCAATAAATAATGGTTAACGGAAAAAAGCTTGTCGTCAGCGCATCCCCTCACCTGCGCAGCAAAAAAACAACAACAGGAATCATGCTTGATGTTATAATCGCCCTCATCCCCGCTCTTATAGCATCAATAGTAATTTTCGGCCCCCGTGTTCTTGCCGTAACGGCAACAACGGTAATCACCGCCGTGCTTTCGGAATTCGTTGCACGAAAGGTGATGAAACGCCACAATACCATTGGCGACCTTAGTGCCGTTGTTACGGGTCTTATCCTTGCTTTCAACCTGCCCGTCAGCATCCCCCTCTGGATGGCGGCAGTCGGCAGCTTCTTTGCAATCATTGTTGTTAAACAGTTCTTCGGCGGTATCGGTCAGAATTTTGCCAACCCTGCAATCACTGCAAGAATTATCCTTCTCCTTTCATTCGGACAGGCGATGGGTAACTGGACAGCTCCCCTCACATGGAAATCGGCAGATGCCGTAACCACCGCTACTCCCCTTGCCGTTCTCGGCGGCGAAGCAAACGAAGCTCTGCCCTCACTTCTCGATATGTTCCTCGGTGTCAGAGGCGGCTGTCTCGGCGAAACCTGCTCTCTTGCACTTATCATCGGCGGAATTTATCTGATTGCAAGAAAAGTTATTTCACCCAAAATTCCCGTTGCATATATCGGCACCGTTGCCGTCATCATGCTTATCGCAGGCAAGGGCGACCTTGAATTTGTTGCTTATCAGCTTATGGGCGGCGGACTTCTTCTGGGCGCATTCTTCATGGCAACCGACTATTCAACAAGCCCCATCAAATCAAACGCAAAGATTGTTTTCGGCATCGGCTGCGGTCTGCTGACCTGTGTTATCAGACTTTTTGCATCGCTTCCCGAAGGCGTATCGTTTGCAATTCTTATCATGAATCTTCTTGTTCCCCATATCGAAAAAATCATGGCTCCCAAGCCTTTCGGAACGGTTAAAGAGAAAAAGGCAAAGGAGGGCGCTGCAAAATGAAAAATTTAAAGGAATATCTTGTTCCCACAATAACGCTTTTCGTTATCTGCCTCATTGCAACCTTTCTTCTCGGCATGACAAACTCCGTTACCGCACCGATTATTGCTGACCTTGCGGAGGAAACAGAAAAGAAATCAAGGCAGGTTGTTTTCACCGATGCCGCAAGCTTCGGCGAAGCAACAGTTTCCGAAGACGGCACAAGCATTGTTGCTGCACTCGACGAGGCAGGCAACACAATAGGCTATGTTGTTGTTAACACGGCAAAGGGCTACGGCGGAGATATCTCCGTTATGACAGGTGTTGACACAGAAGGTAAGGTAACAGGAGTCAACATCCTTTCACACAGCGAAACCGCAGGCCTCGGCGCAAAAGCAACGGAAGCAAGCTTCCGTGACAGATTCACAGGTCTTATCAGCGGAATCACAGTTTCAAAAGACAAAGCAGGAGAAAATTCAATTGATGCCATCACGGGCGCAACAATAACATCAAGGGCGGTTGTTAATGCAGTTAACGCCGCAATCGAAGCAGCAGGAGGTGAGAACAATGGCTGAGAAAAAATCTCTCGGTAAAGAATTTACCAAAGGTCTTATAGCTGAAAACCCCGTTTTCCGCCTTGTTCTCGGCACATGCCCCACCCTCGCAACCTCAACAAGCGTTGTTAACGCTCTGGGTATGGGCATTTCGGCAATGATAGTTCTCGTTTGTTCAAATATCGTTATTTCTCTTTTGAGAAAGGTTATCCCCTCAAAGGTGCGTATCCCCGCATATATCGTTGTTATTGCATCTTTCGTTACAATCGTTCAAATGATAGTTAAGGCATTCGTCCCCGCTCTTGATGCGGCGTTGGGCGTTTTCCTTCCTCTTATTGTTGTTAACTGCATCATCCTCGGCAGAGCAGAGGCTTTTGCAGGCAAAAACTCCGTTATCGCTTCAGCGATTGACGGCCTCGGCATGGGTGTCGGCTTCACAATCGCACTTTGCTGCATGGCATCAGTCAGAGAAATTCTCGGCGCAGGAACATTCCTCGCGGGCGCACAGAATCTTCTCGTTCTCTTCGGCGATAATGTGTTGGGCGGCTTTAACGGCTTCACCCTTCCCTGGACAGAATATCTGACCCCCATGACAGTATTCATTCTTGCTCCCGGCGGTTTCCTTACCTTCGGCATTCTTATGGCTTGCGCAAATAAGCTCGCAGAGAAGAAGGGCAAACCCAGAGCAGAGCTCGGTGGCTGTCAGGCATGCCCCATGGCTAAAAACTGCGCACTTCTTGCAGAGGGCAAGGAATGCGGCGAAAACAAGGAGGTTGAAACAGCATGAAAATAGCATTATCAATTCTCCTTACGGCAATTCTGACCGAAAACTTTGTTCTGTGCAAATTCCTCGGCATCTGCCCCTTCCTCGGTGTTTCAAAGAAGCTTAACACATCGGTCGGTATGTCCGCCGCAGTTATCTTCGTTATGGCTCTTGCAACAGCCGTAACCTACCCCATTAATAAGTATCTGCTTGTTGCAAACGGTCTTGATTATCTTCAGACCATCGTATTCATTCTCGTTATTGCGGCTCTTGTTCAGCTTGTTGAGCTTATTCTCAAAAAGTTTATGCCTCCGCTTTATAATGCACTCGGCATTTATCTGCCTCTTATCACAACAAACTGCGCTGTTCTCGGCGTTGTTCTTCTCAACATCACAAAGGAATATAACTTTGCTCAGTCAATGCTCAACAGCGTTGGTGCAGGCCTCGGCTTCATGCTTGCAATGGTTATTTTCTCAGGTGTACGCAGCAGACTTGAAGGCTGCGATATCCCCAAATTCCTGCAGGGCTTGCCCATCGTTCTGATTGCGGCATCTCTTGTATCCGTTTCGTTCATGGGCTTCACAGGCCTTGTTGACGGAATTTTCGGTTAAGGAGGTAACGGATATGGATTGGAACTCAATTTTAATTGCTGTCGGCATTGTTTCCGTTATCGGTCTTATCGCCGCTCTCGGACTTTCAATTGCTTCAAAGGTTTTTGCCGTTCCCGTTGACGAAAAAGCGGAGGCAATCAGAGAATGCCTTCCCGGCGCAAACTGCGGTGCATGCGGCTTCTCAGGCTGTGACGGCTATGCAGCAGCTCTTTCAAAGGGTGAAACAACAGACACTGCGCTCTGCGCTCCAGGCGGCAATGACACCGCAAAGGCAATCGGCGAAATAACAGGCCTTGCCGCAGGCGAAGTAAAACCCATGGCGGCTGTTGTGCTCTGCCAGGGACACAACGTAAACGCAGCAACAAAGCTTGAATATCAGGGCGTTAAAAGCTGCAAAATGGCATCTCAGATTTTCGGCGGCCCCAAAGAATGCATCTACGGCTGCATCGGCTACGGCGACTGCGTTGAGGTTTGCGAATATGATGCAATTGCAATATGCGACGGCATCGCAAGAATTAATCCTTATATGTGCAAAGCATGCAAAATGTGCGTTAAAACCTGCCCCAAGGGACTTATTGAAATGATGCCTCTTGAGGAAACAAAAGCGGCGGTTCTCTGCAAAAACCACGATAAAGGCGTTCTTGCCCGCAAGGAATGCAAAACAGGCTGTATCGGCTGCATGAAATGCGTTAAAGCCTGTGAATTTGATGCAGTATCAATCATTAATTTCTGCGCAAAGGTTGATTACGAAAAATGTACGGGCTGCGGCAAATGCCATGAAGTCTGCCCCGTCAGCGCAATTGATATTATTACTCTCGCAGCCAAGATATAAAAAAATAACAGGCAGTCAACTGATGGTGTGTTCCGATAAGACAGTATAGCAGAAACTAAAAGTGCGGCAGATGCCAAACAGATTGCTTATTAAATTAAGAAAGGATTTCTGCTATGAAAAATCAAATTATGTCTTG
>JBGVNA010000078.1:0-4408 GCA_045125175.1 Acutalibacteraceae bacterium | reverse complement strand
TGTAGTGCGATCTATCAGAAGATCCAGAAGATAGTATAATTTCAGGAGGATATAATACATGAAAACATATAGAATTACTGTAAACGGAACTGCTTACGATGTAGTAGTAGAAGAAGTAGCAAACGGTGCAGCTCCAGCAGCTCCTGTTGCTCCTGTTGCAAAACCAGCAGCACCAGCTCCTGCTCCAGCACCAGTGAAAAAAGCTGCAGCAGCAGGCACACCAATCGTTTCTCCAATGCCAGGAAAAATCCTTGATGTAAAAGTTGCAGCAGGCGCTTCTGTAAAAAGAGGTCAGGTAGTTATGATCTTAGAAGCTATGAAAATGGAAAACGAAATCGTTGCTCCCTGTGCAGGCACAGTTAAGCAGATTCTTGTTTCAAAGGGTTCAACTGTTGACACAGACGAAGTTCTCGCCGTTATCGGTTAAGGGGGGCGCCTCCTCGTGGATTTTATTATTGATATTCTTAAAGGTATTTGGGAAAACTCAGGCTTCGCTCTGCTCCAGTGGCAGCACGGAGTTATGATTCTTGTTTCCTTTGTTTTCCTTTATCTTGCAATTGCGAAGAAATTCGAGCCCCTTCTTCTTGTGCCTATTGCATTCGGTATTCTGCTTGCAAACATGCCCGGCGCAGGTCTTATGAATGACCCCACCGGCATTATGGACACGACAAATATTGTTGAAGGTGCTCATTGGTATGACAGCGGCGTGCTCAGGCTGATTTACGCAGGCGTTAAGAGTTCAATCTTCCCCTGTCTCATCTTCCTCGGTATCGGTGCAATGACCGATTTCGGTCCCCTTCTTGCAAATCCCGTCAGCCTTCTTCTCGGTGCAGCGGCACAGCTTGGCATTTACGTTGCTTTTGTTGTAGCTATTCTGCTTGGCTTCACACCTCAGGAAGCAGCTTCAATCGCAATCATCGGCGGTGCAGACGGTCCCACGGCAATTCTTGTTGCCTCAAAGCTTGCAGGTCACCTGCTTGCACCCATCGCCCTTGCAGCATATTCATACATGGCTCTTATCCCAATCATTCAGCCTCCTCTTATGAAGCTTCTTACAACCAAGAAGGAAAGAGAAGTTGAAATGAAACAGCTTCGCAAGGTAAGCAAGGTTGAAAAGATTATTTTCCCCATCGTTGTTTTTGTTATTGTTGCTTTTCTTCTTCCCGATGCTGCTCCCCTTATCGGTATGCTCATGTTCGGTAACCTTCTTAAGGAATGCGGCGTTACGGACAGGCTCAGCGAAACAGCGCAGAACGCCCTCACCAACATTGTTACAATACTTCTTGGTGTAACTGTTGGTGCAACAGCAAACGGTGTTGATTTCCTTCAGCCCAAAACTCTTCTTATTGTTGTTCTCGGTCTTTGTGCATTCGCATTCTCAACAATCGGCGGTCTGCTTCTCGGCAAGCTTCTTTATCTTGTTACAGGCGGTAAAATCAATCCTCTCATTGGTGCGGCAGGTGTTTCAGCCGTTCCCATGGCTGCCCGTGTTGCACAGTCTGAAGGCAGAAAGTATAACCCCACAAACTTCCTTCTCATGCACGCCATGGGTCCCAACGTTGCGGGCGTTATCGGTTCAGCCGTTGCGGCAGGCTTCCTGCTTCTCATGTTCCAGAAATAATTTTGATATAAAAAATCCTCTGCTTTTGAAAAGCAGAGGATTTTTCTTTTTTATCAAAGCTGACCGAGAGCTTTTTCCGCAAGTTCAATCAAGCCTGCGAAGCCTTTGTTGAACACGTCAAGGAAGGATGACATATCCGAGCCTGTAAGCTTTTCAACAAGAGCAGCGATGTAATAAGGAATATCGCTGAGCATAGCAATAATTGCAAACATAAAAATTACCTCCCATTTTATTTTATTTAATTTTAGCATATCGCCGTCTTATATTCAACCGACAGTTAACATCTTCTGCACAAAGCGAATATCATATAGTGTGGAGGATGCTTATGAACAGCTTAATTCAATTAAATAAATTAAAATACGGAGAAAAAGCAATAGTTTGCAAAAATTACTCTTCAGGCAATATCCGCCGCAGACTCATGGATATAGGTCTTGTTGAAAACACGCCTGTTGAGTGCGTCGGCATAAACCCTATGGGTGACCCTGCCGCATATCTTATAAAAGGCGCCGTTATAGCCATACGTTCACATGACTGTTCGGATATTTATGTTAAACTGCTGAGGTGACGGCTATGGCAACGGATTATTTGAACATAAAAAAACGAAATTCCGATGACACGGTTGTTGCTCTTGCAGGCAATCCGAACGTAGGCAAAAGCACGGTTTTCAACGCTCTAACGGGCATGAATCAGCACACAGGCAACTGGACGGGCAAAACGGTTTCGAATGCGGTGGGTTACTGTTCAGGAGAAAAGCGTTCTTATGTCATGGTTGATATTCCGGGCACATATTCCCTCATGGCGCATTCCGCCGAAGAGGAGGTTGCACGGAATTTTCTCTGCTTCGGTAAGCCCGATATAACCGTGGTTGTCTGCGACGCTACCTGCCTTGAGCGCAGCATGAACCTTGTTCTTCAAACGCTGGAGATAACGCCGAATGTTATAGTATGTTTAAATCTCATGGATGAAGCGGAGCGAAAAGGAATTAAAATTAATATTGAAATGATTTCGAAGCGGCTTGGTGTTCCCGTTATAGGCATAACAGCAAGAAAAAAGAAAACACTTGCCGCCCTTATATCCGCTCTTGACGGGTTTTCATGCAAAAATCCGTATAAGATAAACTACCCTCAACCGATTGAACAGGCAATATCTATTATTGAGCCTGCAATCCCGAAAGGATTGAGCAACCCCCGTTGGCTCAGCCTGCGCCTGCTCGACACAGACCAATCGCTCGAAAACGAAATACGCAACGTTTGGGGTAACGGTTTTCTGAACACGCCCGAGCTGCTGCTCGCTGTTTCAAAGGCAAAAGCGTTGCTTGATAAAAACGGTCTGCCTCCCGACAAAATCAGCGACACCGTTGTTGAAAGCCTTGTTTCTGCCGCTCATGCAATATGTGACGGCGCAACGGAAGGCGACGGAGAATACAGCAAAGCAGACCGCAGGCTTGACAGACTTTTCACAAGCAGGCTGACAGGCTACCCCATCATGCTTTTGCTTCTCGCCTTTATCTTCTGGCTTACAATAACGGGAGCAAACTATCCGTCGCAGTTGCTTTCAGATTTTCTTTTCGGCATACAGGAAAAGCTTTCGCAGCTTTTTGCTGCCATGAATGCGCCGCAATGGCTTCATGACTGCATCGTTCTCGGCATTTACAGAGTTCCCGCATGGGTCATCTCGGTTATGCTGCCGCCAATGGCAATCTTCTTTCCACTCTTTACTCTTCTTGAAGATTCGGGATATCTGCCCAGAATTGCCTATAACCTCGATAAGCCGTTTATGCGCTGCAGCGCATGCGGAAAACAGGCACTGACTATGTGCATGGGCTTCGGTTGCAACGCAGTCGGAATTACGGGTTGCAGAATAATCGATTCACCCCGGGAAAGGCTGCTCGCAATTCTCACAAACAGCCTTGTGCCCTGCAACGGCAGATTCCCCGCCCTTATTTCGGTTATAACAATATTCTTTGTTGGCACATCGGCAGGAATTTTATCTTCGCTCACTTCCGCTTCGGTTTTGACCGCCGTTATCGTGCTCGGAGTGCTGATGACCTTTGCCGCAACAAAGCTTCTTTCTCAAACCGTACTAAAAGGCATACCATCATCGTTCACTCTTGAGCTTCCGCCTTACCGCAAGCCGCAGTTTGCCAAAACTCTCGTCCGTTCCGTTTTTGACAGAACGCTTTTTGTCCTCGGCAGAGCGATTGCCGTTGCCGCCCCCGCAGGATTGATAATCTGGCTCACGGCAAATATAAATATAGGCAGCCTGACCGTTCTGGAGCATTTTGCCTCATTCCTTGACCCGTTTGCAAAACTCATGGGTCTTGACGGAGTTATTCTGACCGCATTTATTCTCGGAATGCCCGCCAACGAAATCGTTATCCCGATTATGCTCATGGCATATTGCTCGCTCGGCACACTGCCCGAGGTCACCGCAGATATCGGCATGATTCTTGCCGAAAACGGCTGGACAAAAGCTACTGCACTGTGCTTTATTCTTTTCTCTCTCATGCACTGGCCGTGCTCAACCTCGCTGATAACCGTCAAAAAAGAAACAGGCAGCATAAAATATACCGTTCTCGCCGCCGTATTACCCACCGCAATGGGCATAATCGCCTGCATTATTGCCGCTGAAGTTGCGAGAGTTACGGGTTTTTGTTGACTTTTACGTTGTAAAGTGATAAAATTCTATTATTCAAAAATCGGAGGAGTTTTCAATGACGGGAACATTGGTCAATGCGGTTGCCGTTGTGGTTGGCGGCTTAATCGGCATTCTGCTAAAAAAAGGTAT
>JBGVNA010000077.1:0-7288 GCA_045125175.1 Acutalibacteraceae bacterium | reverse complement strand
TGCCGAGTCGCCGCTCTGTTCATAAAAGCTAAGGAGGAAATAAAATGAGCGAAAACAAAATGACAAAAAAACAGAATATTCTTCAGGTTATCAAATTTGCCCTTTTCTCTGCCTCGGCAGGAATAATTCAGCTTGTTTCGTTCACTCTGCTCTTTGAAGTTTTTGAGCTGAACAACACATTAAGCTACATCATCTCTCTTACGCTTTCTGTTCTCTGGAATTTCACATTCAACAGAAAATTCACCTTTAAATCCGCCGCAAACATTCCGATAGCCATGCTCAAGGTTGCACTTTTCTATTGCGTTTTCGCACCGCTTTCAACCTGGTGGACACACGAATTCACCCAAATGGGCATCAACGAATACATAATTGAAGCAGGCACAATGGCAGTTAACCTTGTTACGGAATATCTCTATTGCCGTTTTGTGGTTTACAGAAATTCTATGAATACAGCAGAATAAACGCAAAAAGACCCACCTTGCGGTGGGTCTTGATTTTTTATTTCAACACTCTTTCAAGTGTTTTGCCGAGTATTTTTCCCTGACATTCTTCGCTGATATCAAGGCTTTTTATGCGTGCTATATCGGCTTTGATGTGTTCGGGCTTTGAATACGGAAAATCAAGGCCGAATATGCTGCTGTCTTCGCCCGTCTGAGCAACAACTATCTCAAGCTCTTCATCGGTCAGTGCCCATTCGTCACCCTTGCCCTTGCGATTGCTGACACTTGTCCAGCCTGCAAAAACATTGCCGCCGTTTCTCGAATTGTTGCACATAACGGCAAGTGCTTCCTTGAAGAAATGATAGCCGCCTATATGCTCCATGCTGAATTTAAGGTCAGGGAAATTCCACGCAACCTCGTCAAAAAGCAGCACTCTGTTATCCCTGAGCCTGTGCCAATGCATTCCCGAATGGAACGAGATGAAAAGTCCGAGCTCCTGCGCTCTCTCATAAACCTGAAATGCCTCAGGCCCGTCAATAACAAATTCCTGATAGGGCGGATGCATTTTTATGCCTTTTAATCCGAGCGATTCAATTCTGTCCACCTCATCACGCAGATTCTGCGTAAAATCGATTGTACCGAAGCCCACCAGTCTGTCATTGCCCTTTATAGCCTTTGCAAGCCAATCGTTGGGGCTGCCCTCAAAGCCGCCTTCATGAAATCTGTCCGAAAACGGTGCAAAGGCAACAGCCTTATCAATTTCACATTCATCAAGAAATTTCATTAAATTATCAACACTGCCCTGAGGTTTAAGCTCCTCGGGAAAAACATGAGCATGGTTTGCAAAAATCATTTTTATCACTTCCTCAATAAAATCATAATTCAACAATAAAAATTTGTCAATAAAATCTGCTCTCATTAAGGCAATAATAATAATGAATAAAAAGAAAGGAGAATAAACATGGAAAACAAAGACTCTGTTTTTCTGCTGAAGGAATGCAGCGCGGGAATCAGAATGGCGGTTTCATCAATTGACGACGTTCTGCCTTATCTTGAAAACGGCAAGCTCAAACAGGTTCTTAAAGAAAGCAAAACAGAACACAAGGACCTTGAAAAGGATATTGACAACGCTCTTCATACCCTGGACTGCGACGGCAAGGAGCCAAATATCATGGCAAAAGGTATGTCAAAAATCAAAACCAACGCCGAAATGGTATTTAAGCCCACAGAATCACAGGCGGCAAGCCTTATCAGCGACGGCTGCAGCATGGGTATCAAATCCATTCATAAATATATGAACCAATACCCCGCCGCATCATCAGAGGTTATGAACCTTGCAAACCGCATCAGCGACCTTGAGGAAAAGCTTGAAAACCGAATGAAACCGTTCCTTTAAAAAATTAACCGTACACTGTTGATAGCTGTGTACGGTTATAATTTTATCCTTTTTCAACGCGGAAAGAATATGTTGCGCCGTCAACGATTTCAACCTGATCCGCCCCTGTCATTGACATTTCGCCGTTAACATAAAATGCCCAGTAAGTGCCGTCAATATTATAGTCAGCAACAATTCCGTTAACTTCCTTAATATATATGCCGTAATCACCCTGCTCACCGCTTATCAAGCCGAGATTCTGTAATGCTTCACCGACATATTCTCCCTCGGCTTCAATTGTTTTTTGAGTTATGTTTCCGTCTTTATCAACAACTTCAAAAAGAAAGCTCTTTTCCTGACCTTTGTGTTCGGAATTTTCGCTTGCATTGGCTACGGTTGTTGTGGCTGCTTCGCTGACTTTTTCATCTGTGCATCCGCAAAAAACACAGAAAATTAAAATGATTATAAGTGCGATTGAAATAAATGAACGTTTTTTCATAATAAAAATCCTTTCTTAAAACATACCGTATTTATTTTTTATTCTGTCCAGCTTTTCGATAAATGCATTACCTGCAAGCAAAAGAACAACCGCTGTAGTTATTCCGTGAGACAGATTAAAGCCAAAACCCGAGGCATAAATTGCAGCAATCTGCTTTAAAGAAAACTCGGTTGTCATCATCAGCACAGAGCCGATATCAACTATCAGCCCGTAAACGGCAAAGCCGAGAATTCCGCCGACAGCCGCAAGCAAAAAACGATTGCTGCGTATTTTTTTATTACAGAAAATCAAGCCTGCAAAGAGCCCGACCGTTCCCATTGCAATCATCTGAAACGGAGTCCACATCCCTTGCCCGAAAATGAAATTTGATGCAAACATCGATATCACTCCGCAAATGAACCCCGTTTGCGGGCCGAGGCAGGCGGCTGTTACGATAACAACTGCACACATCGGTTTAACCGTCGGCAAAGCATAGAACGCCGCTCTTGATGCAACGGCAATTGCCGACATGCAGGCAAGCACAACAAGCTCCCTTGACGAAGGTCTTTTCTTTTCAAATGAAATAAAGAACGGCAGGCAGGCAGCGGCAATTATTATCAACGCCATCGGATAATAATACTCCTTGCCGCTTAAAATTTTTCTGCCGATGCATGCGGCAATAACAAGCACAATCGCCGTAACGGCAGAAATAACCGCTGTTTTTTTGCCGTTCATAGGCGGATATTCTTTTTGCACAGCGAAATCACATCCTTATCCGTTACGCAATTTTCAAAAATATGCCTTGACATTCTGTTTGCCGAAGTGGTGTAGAAAAAGTTGCCTGCAAAAAAACTGTTTGTTTCTTTCACGCAAACCACCCCGGCATCGAATATCATTGAGCAAAAATCTGAATTTGCAGCGCAGAATTCAATATCATGAGAAACCATAACAACCGTTTTGCCGCTCTGTTTAAGCTTTTTCAATATCTTGGCAAAAACAAGCTTGAACCCGCTATCCATGCCTTTTGTAGGCTCATCAAGCAAAAGAATATCGGGATTTTTCAAAAGAAGCTTTGCAAGAGCCGTTCTTTGCTGCTCACCGCCGCTCAGGTCATAGGGATGCCTGTCAAGCAAATGAGAAATCTGCGTAAGAGCGGCAATTTCATCAATCTTTTCTCTGCCTGTGCCCATTTCTTCAAGCTCTTCGGAAACTGTTTTTTTTGTAAAAAGAGCCTGAACATTCTGCGGCAAAGCAAGCACGCATACCTTTGATTTCTTTAAGCTTTCATCGAACACTTTTATTTTGCCCGAAGCAGGTTTAAGAGCACCCGTGAGAATTTTCAGCAGAGTGGATTTGCCCGCACCGTTTGCGCCCATAAGGGCAAACACACTGCCCTTCGGTATATCAAGACTGAAGTTTTCAAGAATATCCTTGCCGTTCTTTTCATAACGAAAAAACAGATTTTTGATTTCGATTGCCGTTTCTTTTTTTATAAATTCGGAAATATCGACTCGGGTAATTACGGGCTTTTCTTCAAAAAGTGACGACAGCCATTCTGCGCCCTCATTTACCGAAAGCGGGCTTTTACCCCTGCCGCCGAGTGCCTCATGAATTCTGACCCCTGCAGGCATTGCAAGGCGAACGAAATCATCAACCCTGTCCATGCTTTTGCTCAGCTCAGACGGCGGACAGTCAACGGTTATTTTGCCGTTATCCATAACAACAACTCTGTCTGCGCAGGCAAAAACCTCTTCAAGTCTGTGCTCAGTCATGATAACGGTGACACCGAAATCACGGTTGATTTTTGCAACCGTTGCAAGAAAATTGCCTGCCGCAACGGGGTCAAGCTGTGAGGTAGGCTCATCAAGAATTATAACTTCGGGATTCATAACCATAACCGAAGCAAGGTTCAGAAGCTGTTTCTGACCTCCCGAAAGCTCGGATGTTTTGCTGTCAAACCAATCTTTTATTCCGAAATATGCCGCCATTTCGGCTGTTTTCAAACGGATTACAGAGGTTTCCATACCCAGATTTTCAAGGCCAAATGCGAGTTCATGCCACACCTTGTCGGTTACAATCTGGTTTTCGGGGTCCTGCATAACAAAGCCGATTTTGGTTGCCGCATCTCGTTCGTTTAATTTGTTTATATCTTCGCCTTCAAACAATATTTCACCGCTGCGTTTGCCTGAGGGAGTTACGGCTGTTTTAAAATGACGGAGAAGCGTTGTTTTTCCGCATCCGCTTCTGCCGCAGATAACAACGAATTCGCCTTTTTTTATTGTGAGGTTGATTCCGTCAAGCGCATTTTTTTCTGCAAGAGGATAAGAAAAATTCAAGCTTTTGCATATAATCTGTTCCATCTGATTTCCTCCTCCCAATCATAAATCAAAGGCAAAAAGCAAAGCATAAAATAAGAAACTGAAGAAACAACAAACATCGGCGATATTCCGACAATCTGAATCAATGGGTTGTAAATCGCATCTGCAGCACCCGTAACCATGCCTGCAACAACAAAACATGTCAGAATAAACATAAGCGAAAGCAGAACAAAATCCGCAGGTGCAAAAGTGAACCTTGAATAGCTTGTCCTGCCCTTAAGTCCGTAGCCCCTTGATTTCATTGAATCGGCAGTTTCAATGCTGTGCTCAAGCGCCCACGTAATAACACCCGACACTGCGGCGGCAGCATTTCTGATTTTGCCGAATTTTCCGCTTTCTTCAATTCCTGCGCTCCTGCGAGCCATTATAACTTCGCCGATTTGTTTGGTATATGAGGGCACAAACCGCAGCACCATGAGAATAAGCAAAGCAACATGCGGCATACGCTTGCCGAAAAGGTGCATAAATTTATCCTCGGTCACAACCTCACTGTAGCACATAAACCAAAGTATCATATTTACAACAAGAGCACCTGTCACCGCACCGTAGGCTACGGATTCAAGGGTGAGATTGTTACCGCTTCTGAAAGTATATAAAACCGTCACTCCGTAATGAGACACCAATGCATTAAGCAGAGTCACAAATATTAGAAGCGGAAGCAAACCGCAGAAAAATATTTTTATTGTATTTTTCCCCTTCAGCCTTACAGCATAGGCAAGGGAAGCACAAAACGAAACAGCCATAAAAACAGGGTGGTTAATAAACATTGCAAGCACGATAACTGCCGCAAAAAACATGAAATTCACTGCAGGGTGCCGCCTGCAGAATGCGCCATTCATCCGCTCACCTCTTTCAAATAAAAAATGCTCCTCTGCACGCAGAGAAGCATAAAATACAAAAATCACGCCGTCCTCCTCTGCCCAAAGACGCTTAACATAATGGCTCGGCATTCCGACTTTAACGGCAATGGCTGTTGCGACGGATTTTCACCGTACTTTCCCGAATTCGCCATAATTTTTGTATATGATAACATTTTAAAAAGATATTGTCAAGTAAAAAAGCGGTGCGTACCGCATCCGATACGCACCGCCGCAATATTTGATTAAAAATCAACCTTAAGGTCATAGTAGCAGCACTTGAAGAGCTTTTCCATCTCTTCCTGGCTGGGCTGACGGGGGTTGGAGCCTGTGCAAGCGTCGCCGATAGCATTCTTTGCAATTTCGGGAAGTCTTTCAAGGAATACTTCCTCGGGAACAAAGCCCTGCTCGCAGGGATAGCTGTCTGCACCGTAATTCTTGATGCACTGGGGAATGTTGAGCTTGTCGTTCATACCGCGAAGATATGCAATAAGAAGCTGAACCTTTTCTTCAACGGTTTCGCCGCCAAGATTCATTCTGTCTGCAATCTTTGCATAACGCTTTGCAGCAGATTCAACCTTTGCATTGAACTCGATGACCTTGGGAAGATACATTGCGTTTGCTGCTCCGTGGATGATATGAGCACCGTTGCCGTAATCAGCAAATGCTGCGCCTGTCTTGTGAGCCATTGAATGAACGATACCGAGAAGAGCATTTGAGAATGCCATGCCTGCAAGGCACTGTGCGTTGTGCATCTTTTCACGGCAGCCGTTATCGCCGTTATATGAATCAACAAGGTTTTCCTGAATCATCTCGATTGCATGAAGAGCAAGGGGATCTGTATAATCGCAGTTAGCGGTTGAAACATAAGCTTCAACAGCGTGAGTCATTGCATCCATACCTGTGTGAGCAACAAGCTTTTTGGGCATTGTTTCTGCAAGCTCGGAGTCAACAATAGCGATATCGGGGGTGATTTCAAAATCTGCAAGAGGATACTTGATGCCCTTTTCATAGTCGGTGATAACCGAGAAAGCGGTAACCTCTGTTGCTGTTCCCGATGTTGAGGGGATAGCAATGAAGCGAGCCTTCTTGCGAAGCTCGGGAATGCCGAATACTACGCACATCTGCTCAAAGGTAATTTCGGGATATTCATACTTAATCCACATTGCCTTTGCTGCGTCGATGGGTGAACCGCCGCCTACAGCAACAATCCAATCGGGCTCAAACTCAGCCATAACAGCTGCGCCCTTCATAACAGTGTCAACCGAGGGATCGGGCTCAATGCCTTCGAAAAGCTTAACCTCAAGACCTGCTTCTTCAAGATAAGCAACAATCTTATCAAGGAAGCCGAACTTCTTCATTGAGCCGCCGCCTACGCAAACGATAGCCTTTTTGCCTTTAATTGTTTTAAGTACCTCAAGAGAGCCTTTGCCGTGATAAAGATCTCTGGGGAGAGTAAATCTTGCCATTGGAATCATCCTCCTTATTTTATTACATTTATATAATATCATATATCTTTGAAAAGTACAATATAAATATTTTTTACTGATTAATGAAAAACGGCTCGCAAAAAGCGAGCCGAACAATATTATTTGTTAAAATACTGGGGAAGGAATTCCTTGTGAGCCTCTTTAAGCTCATTGAAGCACTTAACGGTCTTTTCGTAGTCGCCTACAAGAGGATGAACAAGCAGACCCTTGATTGCGTAGTCATCGTCGCCTGTTATTGCAGCCTTAACGGCATATTTTTCATATGTCTTG
>JBGVNA010000076.1:0-14972 GCA_045125175.1 Acutalibacteraceae bacterium | reverse complement strand
CTCTTTCTTTGAGCCGCCTGCCTTCCATTCATCATACAGAGTCTGTGCAGTTTTAAAAAGATCTGCCTTGTCTTCATCGGTCATGGTTTCATCATATTCGCTTATATAGGTTATAACATTGCAGCTTGTGGTGAGGAAAGGCGTTTTTTCAATATAGACAAGATATTTATAAAGCATTCCTTCAACAACTGCAATATCACCCGCCTTGCGTTCATCGCTGAACATCCATTCGCCGACCTCCTGGCCGTAAACGGATGATATTTTCTCTCTGTCGATTAAATTGCATCTGGTTCTGACCTCTGCATTGTAATCCTCATAAGGAGAGTTGCTCTGCGCATAATCAAGAAATTCCTGCTCGGTTTTGATTTTTGAAACCACGGATTCAATATATTCGCCTTCAATGGGATAAACTCTGCCGATTATTCGGCTGTAGGCATTCTTATCCTCGTTGAACTTTGCCTCTATTTCAGCATCAGTATATCCGTTCTGAAGCTCTGACTTTTTTTCGATTTCATATCTGTCTGCATATGCTATCATTATTTCTCTTGCCTTGAACATTGCGGGTGTAAGTCCTTCGCAATAAACCTCCACAAGAAGCTGATCAATGGTTTTTCCGTCGCTCTGACCATAAGTATCAATACGGTTATAGTTTGATATGGTTGTGCTGACAGTCATAACATCAAGTTTTGTTCCTGCTTTAAGTGCCGAATCAAACTTGGCATAAATTTCGGTCATTACGTCAATTGCATCAAGAGTGAATTTTTCCGCCCAGGTGTAATCCTCGCCGAGTGCTTTTTGATCATTCGGCAAAACGCTCTTATCATAGCCCGTTCTGTTTTCGCCGGTCTGCTGAATTGCATATTCTACTTTCTGATTCTGGAGAGAAATCTGGTCATAGTAATAAAGCACAAACTCCGGCATAGAAATTTCTCTGTCGCCTAATTCAAGCGCTGCGCCGTATTTTTTCAGAGCAGCGTTGCTGTCCGCTTCAGCCTGGTTAAGAACTTCAACAAACTCAACGGGAAGGCTTGAGCCTTTATATTCGGCATATGTATACTGCCCGCCGTCATTTCCGAGAGTTACAATGGGCTTGGTAACATCGCCGTTATCCGTATCATTATTCTTCTTTATCAGAACAACGGTAAGCACAACCGCAGCAACAAGCAGCAAAGCAACCGCAGCAATAATTATGCCCTTAACAGGCTTTTTTACCTCGGATTTCTGCTCGCTTTTTATTGGCTTACTTGCCGATTTTGCAGATGATTTTGAATTTTTCTTTTTGTTTTTGCTCATGAAACTCACCTCAGTTTTGCTTTCTTACCACTTTATATTCATCGTAGGGATTATAATAAGGGCATTCAAAAGTGCCTCCCTGCATGAATCTGTAAAGCTCGTCCTCATCAAGATTGACAAGGCATTCATAGCATTCGTATTCTTCGTTATAATCGTAATAAGCGCAGCTTTCGCAGATATCTGCCATTCCGCTCACCTCTTAATATATGGGAATAATTATTTCCTTTTCAGTCTTTTTAACTCCGTCCATGCCGACTTCTCTCAGGTGCGGACCGAAAAACATTCCGGGTGCCCTGCCCTCGGGATAAAGCTCAAGCAACGGTGCCATAACAAAGGCTCTTTCAAGTGCTCTGGGATGGGGAAGAGTAAGCTCATAGCTTTCCGCCTTGAAGCCCTCATAAAGAATGAGGTCAAGGTCAATTATCCTCGGCTCATTCCTTTTGCTTCTTATTCTGCCCATTGCCGCCTCAATGCCAAGGCATTCACCGAGCAAAACAGCGGGAGATACGCTCGTTTCAATAAGTATTGCCGCATTCAGGAATTTCTCATCCGTTTCGCAATCGACGGGCTCTGTTTCATAAATACCCGAAGCTTTCAGAATTTTAACGCCCGAAAGCTTTGCTATCGCTCTTATTGCGGCATTGATATTTTCAATTCTGTTGCCGAGATTTGTTCCCAGCGCAATTACTGCCTCGCTCATTTTTCTGACCTCTCTCTGAAAATTTCAACGCCTACATATTCAAAATCCGCCTTGATGGGAGCTTCGGGCTTTTTGAGAAGAATGCGCAAGCTCTGAATTTTATCAAAGCTGTCAAACAAACCCTGTGCAACTCTTTCCGCAGCCCTTTCGAGCAAATCATCCTTTTGGCAGGTGAATATTCTGACGGTTTCTTTTATTATTTTCGCATAGCTCACGGTATCCTCAACATTATCCGTCTGGCACGGCACACTGATATCAACATAAGCATCGATATCAAAAACGAAATTCTGCCCGTCAGTTTTTTCCTCGGGATTCACGCCGTGATATGCAAATATTTTTAGATTTCTGACTAAAATTTTATCCATTGCTTTTACCTCTGTAAATTGCATCCGCAACTCTTGCACCCTGCACACCTGCAAAAACATCGTGAACACGGATTATATCTGCACCGCCCGCAATCGCTGCAGTATGCGCCGCAACGGTGCCCGCATCTCTTTTTGCACTTTCCTCAACACCGCTTGCCGTTCCGACAAATCTTTTTCGCGAACCTGCCGCAAGCAATGCGATGCCCTTGAATTTGAGCCATTCCATATCACGGACAAGCTCTAAATTATCCTCATAAGTTTTGCTGAAGCCGAGACCGGGGTCAAGGCAAAGCTGAGCTTTCGGTAAACCGCATTCAGCCGCAAGGCTGAGAGCATCAAGAAAGAATTTTCTGACATCGGCAACAACGCCCTTGGGATATTCGGCGGCTGCCGCCGCACCGCAAGGGTTATGCATAACAATATAACCTGCGCCGTATTTTACACAAAGCCGTGCTATTTCTGCGTTGAAAACGCCGCTCACATCATTGATTATATCCGCTCCCGCTTCAAGTGCCGCTTTGGCACAGACGGGATAGAATGTATCAACCGAAACTGCCGCCGAAACATTGCCGCAAACGGCTTCAAGAACCGGTGCAAGCCTTTCCTTTTCTTCCTCTGCGGAAAGAATAACGGCATCGGGTCTTGTTGAATTTGCGCCGATATCGATTATATCCGCACCAAGCTCCTGCATCTCAAGAGCATGCTTCAATGCCGCTTGCGGAGTGTTGTAAAGTCCTCCGTCGGAAAACGAATCAGGGGTATAATTCAGAATTCCCATAACATAAGTTTTTTTGCCCAAGGGGAATTCATGCTTTCGGGCTTTGAACATATCAGATTCCTCCGGTAAGAAGTGAAATCGCTTCGGCTCTTGTTTTAGCATTGCTTCTCATTGTACCGCGAAGCGCAGAGGTTCTTGTTTTTGCACCCGAAGCTCTTGCGCCCCTCATGGTCATGCAGAGATGCTCTGCCTCAATAACAACGGCAACACCCTGCGGATTTAAATTTTCATCCAGAAAATCCGCAATCTGCGCTGTGAGCCTCTCCTGAAGCTGGGGTTTTTTTGCAAAAGACTCGACTATCCTTGCAAGCTTTGAAAGGCCGATAACCTTGCCGCTTGAAGGAATATATGCAATATGAGCTTTGCCCATAAACGGAATGAGATGATGCTCGCACATTGAATAAAGAGGAATATCCCTCACAACAACCATTTCCTCGTTGCCGCTTTCGTTGAAAAGCTTGAGGTGCCTTGTGGGGTCATCTTCAAGACCCGAGAAAATTTCTTCATACATTCTTGCAACTCTTGCGGGAGTTTCAACAAGCCCCTCTCTGTCGGGGTCCTCGCCGATTGCAATAAGAATTTCGCGCACAGCCGCCTCTATTCTTGGTTTATCCATTAAAAACATCCTTTCAGTTGCGTTTGGGAATAAGGGTCAGGGTAAGCAGACCCGAATCTTTATAATAATTCAATGAATTCAGTGAAATATCAACGCTTGTTTGTGACTCAGCCAGAGTAAGAACATCATAAATTCTGCCGCCGTCAATCAAATCCTCAACGGCGTTGTTATATACGCTTTCTGAGCCGAAACGGATTTCAACAACCTCTCCGCCTGCTTCAAGCTCCCTTGCAATCAACTGCGCAAGAGCTTTTTCATCGGAACGGTCATAGCTTTCAAAATATTTTCCCGTTTTGATGTAATAATTATCCGCCGTTGCCTCACAGCCGAAATCATAGGAGAAATCGGAATGAGTTTCGGAAATCATCTCGTTGTTAAGATTAAAATATGAATATATCTTCATTGATGACCCGTCATCGCTCACAGGGTCATCCCATGTGCAGTCAAGATAATAATAATCACCGTTGATTTTAACGACGTTCCACATGTGTGCGCCGTCTGCACCGTCATGGCTTTTTGAAACGCCGCTGAGAACTGCGCTTTCGATACCCGCCATGTCAAACAGAAGCTTTGCTGCCTTTGAATAGCCCTCACACGCCGCTGTTCCGTTAACCAATGCGCCGTAGGCAGAAGAACAGAGCAAATCATCCTCATCAAGACGGTATTCGCAGTTTTCAACGATATAATCGTGAATTTCAAGCTCTGTCTGCCACTCGTCATCGGGGTTTGACAGAGATAAAATAACGTTATTACAAGCCTTTTCAAGCTTTGCTTTATATTTCTCGTATTCTTCTTTTTCGATAATATATTCGATTGAACAGCTTGATTTGAACACTTCCGTGAGAAGCGTGCATCTTCTGCCAACAAAGAATAAATCGGGATTATCATAAAGCAATGCAGCAAAAACCGCATCAAGCTGCTGTGCATCAATGCGGGGAATTTCTATGCTCTCCGGCATGTAATAAATCTCTGAAAGTATTGCATTATAGGCATGCTTTTCGATATCCGAAAGCTGATTATAATAGAATTTATCGGGGCTTCCCACCTCGGTAAGCTCCTGCGGCGGCTCCGTTTCCCTCAAAAGGGCAACAGGGTCTGCCGCAGGGTCATCAATATAATTTTTGATAACCGATAATGCAACCACGCCTGCAAAAACGCAGATTATGCAGAGAAGAAGGGAAAAAATTTTTTTCATAAAAGCCCTCATCAATCTTCATTAAGATCTTCAGGTGATTCAACGGTTTTCTTCAATGCAAAACCGTTTTCCATAAATACCTTTATGCCTTCCTCGCATGATGAAAAATCAACGATGGAAAGGTCAGTTTCAAGCGTGTTTGAAATTCTTGAAAAAAAGCTGCCTCTCTTTTCGAGATTTGAAGAGCTGAACACAAAATCCAGCATTTCGTTCAAAGCCGCAGCCTGAAGGCTTCTGCCCCTTTCACCGAGAGTGCCGAGATAGCGCAGATATTTGAAAAGGGTATCGCCTTTTATATTCTGCCTGCCTTTTACAAGAATAACAGCAAAATCTCCGCTTCTGTATTCTATCTGTTCAGGCACGGTTATATCAATTCCGCCAAAATAATTTATCATGGACTTGAAGCTTTCATCGTCTGAGCCTATGTAGCCGTCAATGGGCATTCCGAAAGTGCCCTCCATATAAGCCACAAGCTCTTTGATACCCGACGAAGCAAAAACATTTCTGATGCTGTCTGTCTTTTCTTCACCTTGTGCCGTATCGGAAGCAACGGTAATCCGCCTGTCAAGGTCAAGCGTGCATACCAAAACCTCTCTTTCGGGCAGCCTGAAATTCACAAGCCAGGCAAAACGCAGCTCATCGCTCGAATCATCGGCACACCAGAAGAAATAGGTTTTGCTTGCTTCAATCTCCGATTGCAGTGCTTTAGTTTCAACAGCCTGAGTTTCCGTTTCCGCATTGCCGCCCAATGCGCTTTTAACATCAAAATCATGCTTTATGAGTATTGCGAGAATTGAGATTGCGAGTATGCCGACAACGCTGACAGTGAGTATTGCGGCAAATTTCTTTAAATCGCCTCTGTCACTCTGCCTGTTTGTTCTGAACATTATATTTTTCTGCTTTTTAGCCATAAAATCACCGCATAATTAAAATTGCCGCAGTTTCTTTGTCAAGATAAAGCTCTCTTCCGCTGACGGTTTCTCCTGTCAACGACTCATAGCCCTCCTCCGGCAAAATATAAACAATTGAATGGTTGTTGCGGTTTGCAACGGTCATTATTCTTTCTTCACCGCTTCGTCTTTCATAAGCAACGCAGCCTAAAGCCGCCGAAACGGGAACAAATTCACCCTTCGCAAACGCTTTATGCTCTCTGCGAAGCTTACCGAGAAAGCGGTAATGCTCAACAAGCTCCGAATCCTCTTTTCCCCAAGGGTAGCAGCCTCTGTTGAACGGGTCTTCTCCGCCGTCAATCCCCGCCTCATCTCCGTAATAAATACAAGGCACGCCGGGAAGAGTAAACTGCATTGTTGAAATAAGCTTGAGCAAAACTTTGCCGAAATCTCTCTGCTCGTCGGTAAGTCCGCCCTTGTAGCGGTCAAGGTGGCTGCTCTGATAGCAGCCGAGGGTTGCCAGTTTATTTAGCACACGGCATGTGTCATGAGTGCCGATATGGTTCATAAGGCAATCAACCGCAGGCTTGGGGTAGTTTTCGCATATTTCGGATATCCTGTCGTTAAAGCCCTCCGCCTTACCGCTGATTGCAAAGCCGATTAACGCATCTGCGAAAGGATAATTCATAACCGAATCGAGCTGCGCCCCCTGAAGATAACGCCTTCTTTGGCTGTAGCTGATTTTGTTTGATGCATCCTCCCAGACCTCGCCTAAAATGTATGCATCATTCTTTTCAGCCTTGACGGCATCTCGCAAAGCATCAAGGAATTTATCGGGCAGTTCATCTGCAACATCAAGCCGCCAGCCGCCTGCACCAGCTCTGAGCCATTTACGCAAAATGCCGTTTTCGCCTGCGATATATTCGATATAATTATCGTTTTCCTCATCAATTTCGGGCAGGATATCAACACCCCACCAGCAATCGTACTTATCGGGATAATTTTCAAATTTATACCATTCATAATACGGTGAATTTTTGCTGTTATAAGCACCTGCCGTATCATATCTTTTTTCTTTGTTGAAATAAATGCTGTCTGCTCCCGTGTGGCTGAAAACACCGTCGAGCACTATTTTTATATTCCTCTTTTCAGCTTCACGGCAAAGGCTTTCTAAATCCTTTTCGCTGCCGAGAAGAGAATCTGTTTTTTCATAATTTGCGGTATCATATCTGTGATTGGACTGCGCTTCGAATATCGGATTCAGATAAACGCAGCCTACTCCGAGAGATTCGAGATAATCCAGCTTCTGCTCAATTCCCTTGAAGTCACCGCCAAAAAAGTCATATTGGGTAATTTTTCCGTCACCGTCGGGCGCCCATAAGGGCTCACCGCCCCAATCGGAGCGCAGAACACGGTCTGACGGAACTCCGCTTTTCTTTTCGCCCGAATTGCAGAAACGGTCGGGGAAAATCTGATAAATAACGGAGCCTTTTATCCAATCCGGAGTTTGAAAATCCTTTGAATAAACCGTAAGCTGAAAGCTTGTTCCGTCGGGCGAAATTCTGCCCGTTGAGCCGTCAAATTTAGTTATAACACTGCCGCCGCTTTTTTGTGCAACAGCAAAATGATACCAATAAAGTCCCTGTTCTTCGGGAATAAAGCTTACTCGCCACCATTCCTCATCAAAGCCTTCCATTCTTTCCCACGTCATGGGATAAATAGAAGATTTGCCGCTGTCGGAATTAATAACAAGGCTTGCGCCCGTGCAGCAGATATTGCGCGGCAGAACTATCCTCAGGGTTACCTCTTCGCCCTCGCACACGGCACCGAAGGGCGTTTTATGATAGCTCAGCCTTGAATTGTAGGGTATAAAATCCATCTTATCTTTCCTTAAGAAATAATTGCAGGAACAGCCTCATAAGGCAATTCCGTTATTTTAATAAGCACATCCGTTACAAAATAGCCCGTACCTATAAGAGCAAGCAGACCTGCAGTAATCAGGATTGCCGAAATGATTTTTTTGCTTCGGACTCTTTCTTCGTAGCTCGGCCCTTCACCGAAACGAGCGGAAAAATCCGTTATGCTCTTGCGCTGAGAAGGCTTGAGCGTTTTTTCTATTTTTCCCATTTTAGGCATGGCTCTGCACCCCTCAACCAAAAATATTTGTGTCGGTAAATCCTGCAAAAGCAAGCGAAATCATCGCAACATAAAAAAACATTGCAGGAGTCCCTTTGAAAGCTTCGGGTATCTCTTCGTTTTCCTCAATCAGCTTTGAGCCTTTGTTTATCAGCGATGCCGCAAGCACAAAAGCAATGCCCGCACCGATGCCCGAACCAAGGCTTCCCGCAAAAGAATATGCAGCCGAATTGTTAATATGCGGGATTGCGAAAACAAGAGTATTCAGCGCAGCAATTCCGAGAGTTCCCAAAAGCTTATCGGAAGCTTTGAAAAGATACTTTGCAACCACCGCTGCGATAATATAAACAGCAGCAAGCACAATGCCGTAAACAAGCGCACGCACGGCATAGCTGAAATTCGCCGCTGCGGGAATCAAATCGATAAGAGCGCAAATGGCACTTGTGACAACCGAAAATCCCGAAATCATAACGGCAAATCTGCCGAAAGTGCCGGGCTTTGTTGAAACTCTGATGGCTTCGCTCATGCCGAGACCCGAGCTGAGAACAAGATTCTGAACAAAAACCGTGTAAAAAGCGGTGAGAAGCAAATAGGTAATTATTTTCATTGCTCATCCCCCTTTTCGCCAAGGTCAATACCCAGGGATTTGAAGAACTCGTCAATCTCCGCTTCCGTTTTAATTTTTATCTCTTCATTCGGCTCTGAAGGCTTAATCTGCGGAATTTCGGGTTCTTTTTCAGAGTTTTCCGCTTCTTCGGGAGAAGCTTCAATCTTTACGGCTTCCTCCGCTTCAGTTTTTTCAACAGGTATATTCACTTCGGGAGGCTCGGGATAATTTTTAGAAACAAACGTCTTGAGAGCTGCCGCCATAAAGCCAAGAATAATGAGGCAGCCGAAAGGCATCAGCATTCCTTTGAACGTAACAGGCAGATTAACAGGCATTCCGCCTATTGTTGAGTTGCCCATAAGCTCTCTTATTGCGCCGGCAGAAATAAAAATTGCCGATGCGCCCAGACCGACAGCCGCCGCATCATAGAATGCAAGCTTAACGCTGTTTTTAACCGCAAACTGCTCGCAGTGAACTGCGACAACGGAATTAATCGCAATAAGAGGAATATATATTTTCATGCCGAGGCTGAGATTAATCAGAGTTTTTGTTTCAATAAACCACAGCACGGGGCATATAAGCGCAAGACCCATAACAAGATAGAGCGGCACTCTGACCCAGCGGGGTAGATTTTTCATCGCTGCGCTTGCAATAACGCAAACAGCGATAAGCTCTGCACAGGCGATAACCGAAAGAATAACTGCGCGCTGAAGCGAGGTTGAAGCCGCAACAACAGGGCAAAGACCAACAAGCTGAACAAGAACGGGATTAAAAATAACCGCACCTTTTAAAAACACATCTTTGAATGAAAGATTATTGTTCATTTGGCAGCCTCCTTTCTCAAGGGAAGCTTTTTAACAACCGATTCGATAATGGGCAAAAATCCGTTTGCAAGCAATATTGCAAAACAAACAGTTTCTTCATAAGTTCCGACCGTACGCATAAGCATGCAGAAAAGCCCGCAAACTGCGCCGTAAACAACCCTCGTAAGCCCTCGCTGAGGCACGGTCGCATAATCCGTCAAAAGAAAAACGGCGGCAAAAAGCAGTGAGCCCGCCGAAAGCTCAAGCACAATGCTTGTGATTGCGGAGGCATTAACTCTCGGAAAAATTGCGGCATATAATGCACATGAGGCTATAAAGCCTGCAGTTGCAAGAAGCGCACCTTTTCTTTTGATAAAAAGATAAATGCAGCATGCAAGCATCAGCAAGCCGCAGCCTGTGCCCATAGGGCCCGCAACATTGCCGCTTAAAATATCAAAAGTGTTGATTACATCAAGATGAACGGCGTTACCCTGCGCAAGCAGTGCGCCGAGCGACCTCTCTCCGAGAAGCATATCCGATGTATTATATGTGAAGTCAAAAATCTGTTCCTTAAAGCATACACTTATAAAAGCAAAGCCTGCCGCAGCAGGAACAAAAGGAGCTCTGAGAGAGCCGCCGAATGGAATTTTCGCCGTTATAACAGCAAAAACCGAAGCAACCGCAGGAACATAAAGAGGAACTCCTGCAGGCAGCATAAGCGCAATAACAGTTCCTATAAAGACATTACTCAAATCCCTGAGCAAAAACGCTTTTTTGAGCATTGCGCTGAAAACAAGGTCGCTGACAACAGCGCTCAGAACACCAACGGCAACCACCGCAAGCACCCTTGCTCCGTAAAACCACAAAGCAAGAATACACGGCGCAATCAGCATGACAAGATAGTCACCGAAAATTCTCGAGGCTTTGACCGTATTCTGTTTCGTTTCTTTATTAGACAAGGTTTTCACCTCTGAAATTCCATTATTTATTCATTGCATATCCGCACCGAAAAGCATAATATATTACATAGAACACTCCGGGAGGCGCAACATGAAAATCAATTCCCCTGCAGAAGACAGAATTATAGTTGACCTGACAAAACAGGATATGCTTGAGCTTGATATTACATACGAAGACATGGATTATTCCACAATAGAAACAAGAAGAGTTATATGGACTCTTCTCGACCGGGCAGGTAAAGCGCTTGGCAGAGAGCTTGACCCCTCACGCAGAATGATAATAGAAGCATCGCCCAAAAGCGAGGGCGGCTGCATACTGAACTTTACCATTCTTGACTCACGCAAACGAGCTCTCCCCCAAAAACAACTTTTAAAAAAGCAATGTGAAAGCCTGATATGCGAGTTTGAAGATCTTGATGCGCTTTATTCAGCTGCATGCGGCTATAACGGCTCTGCCGAAAGCAGCCTTTATGAAAGCAACGGAATATACCGTCTTGTTCTGAATAATTTATACGATGCAAGAGATATAAAACAGTATTTTTCGGAATTCGGCAGGGTTTTCCCCGCCGACTGCCTTGCTTGCGATTACATGCAGGAGCACTGGCGCATGCTCATAGGGCAAAACGCAATTTCAGCTTTATCACACGGCTGAATAAGCCTTCTCTGCAAGAATGCGCAAATCGGAAATCGCCTTTGCGGCATCCTCTGCACCGAAAACGGCACTGCCTGCAACAAAAACGTTTGCACCCGCCGACGCTGCGGTTTCAACGGTTTTTTCGTTAATTCCGCCGTCAACCTGAATATCAACCGAAAGACCTCTGCGCTGAATTTCACGGCGCAAGGTCTTTATTTTATCCATTGTTTCGGGCATAAAAGACTGACCGCCGAAGCCGGGCTCAACCGTCATAACAAGCACCATTGAAAGCTTATCAAGAAGATGAAAAATCTCTTCCGCCGCTGTTTTGGGCTTTATGCTTACGCCTGCCTTACAGCCGCACTCAATGATTTTATCAACGGTTTCTTCTGCGGGTGACGAGCTTTCAACGTGGAAAGTGATAATATCCGCGCCCGCCTTTTTGAATTCTTCGATATATTTAAGCGGTTCATCAATCATAAGATGAACATCAAAAACAAGGTTTGTTTTATTTCTGATGCTCTTGATAACGGGCGCACCGAAGGTAATATTCGGCACAAATCTGCCGTCCATAACATCAAGATGAAGGTAATCTGCGCCGCATTTTTCCATTCTCTCGGCTTCCGAACCGAGTGCTGAAAAATCGCTTGCAAGCACAGACGGAGAAATTTTAATCATCCGACACTCCTCCTTATAATTATTCAGTATATTATAACAGTTTTATTACATAAGGTCAACAATTTAGAAATAAGTTCATATAAACTTTATTTTTGGCAAAAAAACGGACGCCCAGTGGGCGTCCCTGCATTTTTAACTTAATCAAACAAATTTTGTTATCTCAACAATTACTCTGCCCTTTTTTGAAACGGACGAGCAATCCTCAATGATTATTCTTCCCTTTCGGCGAAAAACAATTTTATCGCCCGCCGAAATTTTTTTATCGGGCTTGATGCACTCCACGTCATTCACGAAAACAACACCGCTTTCAATGGCATCCGCCGCATCGCCTCTTGACACTTTAAATGCATTTTTAACAACGCTGTCAAGCCTCATTGACGATACCGTGAAGCTGTCGGAAATTCCCGTTGTTTTTACGCTTTCTCTTGCCTGCGATGCAGGAAGAATTTCCGCTTTAAGGCTGCCTCTGCCCGCCCTGCCCATATTTTCAACAATGAATGGTGCGATTTTCGCCAGAACAGCTATTTTACAGCCGTTTTCGCTGACAATTATATCGCCTGTCAGCTCACGCTTAATCCCAAGCCCCATAAGGGCTCCGAGGTAATCACGGTGGCTCAGCGCAGGCGAAAATTTATCCTTTTCAATGCCGATAACCGCCAAGGGGTCATCATCGGGATTTTCGGCGAAATAAGCTGCAAGCTCTTCGGCATCCTTCGCTCCGATATACTCGGGCAAAAATACCGCTATGTTACGCTCCGCACCCTCAAACACACCATAAAAAAGCTTTTTTACATCTGTGTATTGCGAACGCATACCTGCAACAACCGACATCTCATGCATATCAAGAAAACCGCTGTTTGTTATCATTGAGTTTTCGCTGCATTGCCTCTCTTTATCTTCAATTCTGGCAAGCAAGAGCTTCTCTTCGGGTGTCATAATCCAAGTTCTCTCCAAAAATTCTCCAACTCGTTTCGGCTTGCCGCAACCGAGCCCTGAATCATTTCGGGCTTTCCGCCGCCCCTTGCACCGAATGCAGCATTCAGCTTTTTGCCGATATCTCTCACATCGGTATTTCTGCTTGTTATTGCGTATCTGTATCCGCTTTCATCGTTGCCCGAGAAAACCGCAGCTACACCTGCATTTTCGGCAAGCATATCGCTGAAAACCCTTGCTTCGTCGGCATTTCCGCTGTCATCAAACACGCAGCATTCGCTGCCGCCGTACTGCGCCGCTTTGATTGCAAAAAGCTCTTTTTTGAGTGCCGAATATTTGCTTCTCTCCTCATAAAGCTGAGCCTGCACTCTTTCAACAGCCGCAGCTATTTCATCTGTTTTCGCCTTGAGAAGATTTGAAATTTCATGGACGCTTTTATTTTTTTCACAGTAATCAGCAAGGGCCTTTCTGCCGATTTGCAGAGTGATTCTCACACCCTGCTTATAATTCATCATTGAAACGGCTTTTATGATTCCGACCTCTCCCGTGAAAGCAACATGAGTGCCGCAGCAGGCGCATAAATCGACGCCCTCAATGCTTGTCAGACGCACCTGACCCTTGATTTCTTTTTTGCTTCTGTATTCATATTTTTCAAGCTCATCGTCCGACGGATAAATCGCCTTGACGGGCAGATTTTTATACACCGCTTCGTTGGATAATCTCTCAATTTCATCAAGCTGTTCAGCCGTCACAATCCCGTTGAAATCAACGGTTATGCTGTGCTCACCCATATGGAAACCTACATTGTCAAAACCGCAGACCGAATGCTGAATTCCCGAAAAAATATGCTCACCCGTATGCTGCTGCATATTGGCAAATCTCTTTTCAAAATCAAGCCTGCATTCAACCTCGCCACTCACCGCTTCACGGCAGATATGCACTACCTCGTCGCCGCTTTCAACAGTATCGATAACCTCTGCATTGCCTATAAATCCCGTGTCGCCCGGCTGACCGCCGCCCTCGGGGAAAAATGCGGTTTTATCGAGGATAACCTCATATCCTCTTTTACCTTCGGAGCACGAAAGAACCTGCGCCGTAAATTCCTTTATATATTGATTTTCATAGTATAATTTCTGTGTCATAAAAAAATCTCCCTTTGAATGAAGTAATTACATAATATCATATGTTCTACGCAAAATCAAACCGTTATTGACAATCTCTTATTTTATGGTATACTGTTCTTCGTTTAGTGCGTTACAGGGAAACAAATATTGTAACGCAAATAAGGAGAAAGAAAATGAAATATTATATCAAGCGTTTAAAAGAAAACGGTTCCAAAAAGCAATTTATTTTCTGGTGGATTATCAGAGCAACCCTCATTTTCGCCTTTATCAAGGGCTTTTTCCCTGACGAAGGCAAAGCATTTGACATAACCGACCCACTGCAGGTCGGAGCAAATCTGCTTGCCACCTTTGTGTGGGAAATTTTTATGCTTTTCCCCGAAAAAAGCACACTCCGCCATATTCCCGCATCAGTGCAGTCAATACTTATTATCGGCATATGGTGCGGCTCATTCGGCGGCAAATTCCTCAATCTTTATTATGATTTCAGATGGTGGGATGTTGTTCTGCATTTTGTGGGCGGCGGTGCCTGCGTATTTTTCGGCTATGAAATCGCCTGTGCCATCCTCAGATGCAAAAAAGCAACGGCTCCCATGACTCTTATTTTGCTCACATCCGTAGGCTTTTCGTTCTTTGCGGCAACCTGCTGGGAAATCTTTGAATTCGCCTTTGACCAGGTTGCGGGCATGATGGGCGGCTACCCCGGCGATGCCCAGCACTGGTCGCTCGAGCTTGCTCTCGGCACGCCCAAGGAGCAGACCCTCTTTGACCCGATAGTTGATGCACGCTGGCCGCTCATGGACACCATGGCGGATATCGTTCTCAACGCAGTCGGAGCAGCAATTTCTTATCTCATAATCAAAGCAAAGCCCTACCGCCATGCAGATGCCAACACGCTCAAAGGCACTGAAAAAGAAGCGATTGAAGTTAACATGTAATTATGTATAAAACGGCAGTTCAATTTGAACCGCCGTTTTTATTATGCCTTATATTCAAATGTCTGCTCATTCTCAAGAGCTTTAAGGTATCTGCGGCATTCTTCCTTAGCCTTGGCAAGGTCAAGGTCAAGATAATTGCCGCATTCCTTTCTTGTGTTTCCGAAAACCTCGCCCTCATAAGCGATGATATCGGCAAGAATTTTCTTTGTTATTTCAAGAATCTTGGCATTATCGGCATTGCGCACAAGCAGATAAAATCCCGTGCGGCAGCCCATTGGACCGAAGTAAATAACATCATCTTTAATTTCAGAATTTCTGACGAAGGT
>JBGVNA010000075.1:0-8946 GCA_045125175.1 Acutalibacteraceae bacterium | reverse complement strand
TGGTATAGCCTGGAATACCGAGAATATGTATTTCAACACGTTTATCACCAACGAAATATATGCCGATGTATCACAGGCGGCTATTCTCGGGTCAATGGAAGCAACAACTGCGGTGGCCCGTATGGTTGCGCTCTCTGCTGTTGCGGCGGTGCTTACCACATTTATAATGGGTGCGTTGAGCGATAAACTGAAAAATCGCAAAATGTTTATATCGGTAGGCTATATTCTTTGGGGTATTGTTACGGCAATGTTCGGTTTCATCACAAAGGATAATGTTGCAAATCTTTTTAATATTACCGATGAGGCTAAAATTCTCGGCACAACGGTATGGTTTGTTATCCTTATGGATATTGTTATGACATTTATGGGCTCAACGAGCAACGATGCGGCTTTCCAGGCGTGGGTAACCGATGTAACCGTTCCAAAGCAAAGACCGATTGTTGAAACAGTTTTATCCGTTGTAGGCACAATATCTTCGTTTGCTGTAACAGGTGTCGGCAGCTTTGCGCAGGCAGGCACTATTACATATAAGCTTTTCTTCGGCGTTCTTGGTCTTGTTGTTACTTTGTGCGGGGTATTGGGTCTGTTCCTCATCAAAGACCCTCCATGTACATTGCAAAGAGAAGATAATTCGTCTTATTGGTCAAATCTTTTTTATGGCTTCAGACCTTCCGTAATAAAAGAAAATGCAAGACTTTATCTTTCTCTTGCATCATTCTGTTTTGCGATTATTTCTTTCCAGGTTTTCTATCCTTACCTTCTTACATATATTCAGTATGTGGTTATTCCCGATAACGGCGGAGTGAACAATCTTCTGAAGCCTTCGGTAATAATAACCGCAGTTTTAGTTTTGGCTGTAACTCTTGCATCTATCGTATTTATGCTCAAATTCTCAACAAAGAAAAAGGGCGTCTGCCTCATAGCGAGCGTAATTATTATGACTCTCGGTTTCATTCTTCTTTCAACAAGCACGGGAATTTATGTTATACTCATCAGCATTGTTCCCGTTGTTCTCGGTAACGCAATAGTTAATATCCTTTTTGGTGCTGCAGTCAAGGACTTTATCCCTGAAGGCAAGGCGGGTCTGTTTCAGGGTATCCGAATGATATTTGTTGTTCTTCTGCCTATGCTCATCGGACCCGTTATTGGCGATAAGGCTTGTCAGTACGCTGCAAGAACAATCATAAATGAAGTCGGAGCAGAAGTGATTGTGCCTGCAAAGAATATGTTTCTGTGGGCAGGCGTTGTTTGCATATTTGCATTGATTCCCTTGTATTTCCTTGTCAGAAAGGGATTTGACACTAACAAAGCCGATGTTGATGAGGTGACAGTATGAATAAGTGGAATTTCTATACATCAAAGGAACTGAAACCCGAAGGCTGGCTTCGCCGTCAGCTTGAAATTCAGGCAGAAGGCTTAAGCGGCAATCTTCACAAGATATGGCCAGATATCCGTGACAGTGCGTGGATCGGCGGCAACCGTGAAGGCTGGGAAAGAGTGCCGTATTGGCTCGACGGTTTTATTCCTCTTGCTTATCTTCTTGAAGATGAAGAACTGATTGCAACAGCAAAAAAATATATTGATGCAATTATTTCCGCACAGGAAGAAGACGGCTGGATTTGCCCTTGCAAAAAAGAAAAAAGAGCAAAATACGATACATGGGCAATACAGCTTATCTGCAAAACGCTTAAGGTTTACTATGATTGCTCGGGGGATGAAAGAATTCCAGATGTTATTTACAGAGTGCTGAAAAACTATTATGCTCTTCTTAAAAGCGGAGAAATCAGCTTGTTTAATTGGGGCAAGAGCAGATGGTTTGAAACCTTTATTTCTATTAATTTTTTATATGAAAAATACCGTCAAGACTGGATTAAAGACCTTGCGAAAATTATAAAAAAACAAGGCTTTGATTATAACACTGCAATTGATTCGTGGAAAAAGCCGAGCCATATATGGCATCATAATACCCACATAGTAAACATCGCCATGATGCTTAAAAGTGAAGCGGTTTCTCATGAATTGCTCGGCGAAGATTACACCGATAATGCCGAAAGACTCCGTGAAATTCTCGATAAATATAACGGAACCGTTTTTGAAGGCTTTACAGGTGATGAGGTGCTTTCGGGTCTTGACCCCACAAGAGGCACCGAGCTTTGTGCGATTGTTGAGCAGATGTACTCCTACGAAGAAGTTTTTGCTCATACGGGCGATAATAAGTGGGCGGAAAGGCTTGAGATTCTTGCGTTCAATGCACTTCCCGCTACGTTAAGCGAGGATATGTGGACTCATCAATATGTTCAGCAGGTCAATCAGACTGCCTGCCAAAAAACAATGATTATGGCACCGTTCAGCACAAACGGACCGTATGCACACACTTTCGGCCTTGAACCGAATTTCGGCTGCTGTACGGCAAATTTCAGTCAGGGATGGCCAAAGCTTGCCCTTTCTGCATTTATGCACAGCGGAAACAAAATAATCAATTCGGTTATGCTCCCATCTGTTCTTAAAGAAAACGGAGTTACAATCAGGCTTGAAACCGACTATCCGTTTAATAATAAAATGCACTATTACATAGATGCTCAAAAGGATTTTGACTTTGTAATCCGCATTCCGTCTTTTGCAAAAAATCTGAAAGTTAACGGTAAGAGTGCAGAAACCAAAGACCTTGAAATTGCAATAAGCAACGGCAAAACAGAAATTGAAATTGAATTTGTGACGGCACCGTATTTTAAAGAAAGACCGAATAATCTTTATGCTTTGCAGATGGGCTCGTTGCTTTTCTCTGTGCCCGTTGCCTATGAAAAGAAAATGCGTGAATACACCAAAAGAGGAGTTGAACGCAAATTCCCGTATTGTGATTATCAGTTTGTTCCTAAAACGCCATGGAATTACGGATATGCCGATTCGGATTTTGAAATAATACACAATAAAATCGGCGACATTCCGTTTTCGCAGGATAATCCTCCCGTATCAATCAAAGCAAATATGCGGCAGATTGATTGGGGACTTAAATTTCCTTATAAATCTGTTTGCAGAAAAACTCCGAAATCAAGAAAGCCGATTTCCGAAGTGCAGAAAATTGAGCTCAGCCCTTACGGTTGTGCAAGACTCCGTATGACCGAAATGCCGCTGATTGATTAAGAATTCCGTAAATACGATTTTCAGTAATACTTTGCAGAATATGTGAACGAAAAGCCGAATGAGTGTTTGACACTTCTTGATGGCTGATTCATCATAAAGAAATAGAATAGGAGCAGTCCTGCGAATGAATTGAGACAACTCATTGCGTGTTTTGTTTTCTTCTTTCCTTTTTGCCAAAGATCTGTAAAACAGAACGATAAAGAATGGCGTAAAGCTTGCGAGCGCATTGCCGAGCACGTTTTCGTATGTGAAATCCTTGGTTTGCAATTGACTCGTTTTTCATCATTAATTAAATCAATTATGCCTTTCGGTTGCTGAATTCAACAAATTAACAACCTCATAATAGCCAAAGCCGACGGAGTTTTAATCCGTCGGCTTTTTGCAATGCTCATGTTGTTTTTGAGCCTGATAATGTATACTCTGATGGTCACAAAAAACTTGACAAAAAAGTAAAGTGTGTTATAATATCTAATAATTGAAAATGTATTTAAAGGAACCAGCTGACTGCAGAGGATGTTGGTTCCTTTATGTTATTTTTGCGGAAATACATTCAATTTACTGTAATATTCAGACTGAATAAAAAGGAGAAGCATTATGGAAGTACAACTTCAGGAGCTCATTGACCAGATCAAAAAGGACGGTGTAGAGGCTGCGGAAAATGAAGCGAGGAGTATAGTTGATGCAGCTAAAGAGCAAGCCGAAAAAATCATTTCTGATGCACAGGCGCAGGCAAATAAGCTTTTGTTTGATGCAAAAACAGAGAACGAGCGCATGATGAAATCAAGCGAAGACGCCATTCGTCAGGCGGGCCGCAATCTGCTTATTTCTTTCAGGGAAAGTGTCGCAAAAGAGCTTAATGCCGTTGCAGGTGAAAATATCACGGCGGTGTATTCGTCGGATGCGTTGGCACAGCTTGTTATAAAAGCTGTTGAGTGCTGGGTGGCTAAACCCGATGCGGAAGATGTTTCGGTTATTCTGAACAGCAAAGATTTGAAGTCGTTTGAAGATGCTTTGCTTGCAGCGCTCAAGGAAAGAATGTTAAATGGTGTTACTCTTAAAGCAAACGATAGTTTTGATGGTGGCTTCCGTATTGCGGTAAACAACGGTGCAGCATATTATGATTACTCAGCGGAGGCAGTGAAAGAAATGCTGTCAAATTATCTCAGCCCCAAGGTTACGGAGCTGTTGAAAGAGGCTGAATGATTATGGCTGAATATTATCTGATATCGCAATTGCCGTCCTTGGACGGAATAAGCGAAAATATGCCTCTGCCTGTTACAGAGGAACGATTCCTTGAATTGTGCAATCGTTTTTTAGGGAAAAAAGCACAGAAAAATTTAAGTGAATTAACGCTTACACCGCCGAAAAATCATGAAAAATCAAATTCGGATTTGATTGAAGCATGGAATGAGCACGAACGGAATTTGCGTTTTGCTTTGGCAAAGGTTCGTGCAGAAAAGATGAAAAAGCCGTTTGATACGGGTAATAATCCTCTATCTGCCGAAATCGTTAAAGCTGCAAGCACAGCGACGGAAACGGAAAATCCTTTGGAAGCGGAAAGGTTTCTCAATCAATTCCGTTTGAATTATCTCGAAACGCTCAGACCGATGGATAGTTTTTCTGAGGATTTTGTTTTTTATTACGGACTTAAATTGAAACTGCTTTTGCGTATGAGGCAGTTTGATTCGGATGCAGGAAAAACTGCATATAAGAATATTTACAACTCCATTTTGAACGGAAACAGATCGGAGGTTATATAATGACCGAAAATAAAGGTAAAGTTGTAAGCATTAACGGAAACTTGGTATCTGTTGAATTTGAAGGCAATGTTTCCATGAATGAAATATGTTATGTTAAGGTAGATGACACAGCGCTCAAAAGCGAGGTTATCCGCATCCGTGGAAATATCGCTCAGATTCAGGTATATGAAATGACGGGCGGTATAAAATACGGTGATGATGTGGAATTCACCGGTGATATGCTTTCTGCTCAGCTTGGCCCGGGCTTGCTCGGTCAGATTTATGACGGACTTCAGAATCCGCTGCCCGTTTTGGCGGAACAGGCAGGATGGTTTCTGGAACGCGGAATCTACGCTGACGGATTGAATTCAGAAAAAAAGTGGGAGTTTACACCTACCGCAAAAATCGGAGATACTCTGCGTGCAGGCGAATACATCGGAACAGTCCCTGAAGGACCGTTTACACACAAGATTTTTGTTCCTTTCTATCTTCTCGGCAGCTACACATTGAAGTCGATAGCAGAAAAGGGCGAATATACCGTTAACGAAACCGTTGCAGTTATAGCAGATGAGAGGGGCAGAGAAATTCCTGTTTCAATGTCGTTCAAATGGCCTGTAAAGCGTGCGGTAAAATGCTACAGCGAAAGGCTTGCACCTGTTGAAACGATGGAAACAAAGGTGCGTCTTATCGACTCATTTTTCCCCGTAGCAAAAGGCGGCACCTACTGCACTCCCGGTCCTTTCGGCGCAGGTAAAACCGTTTTGCAGCATACCACATCAAAATATGCTGATGTTGACATTGTAATTATCGCCGCTTGCGGTGAGCGTGCAGGCGAGGTTGTTGAAACACTGACCGAATTTCCCGAGCTTACAGACCCGAAAACAGGCCGTTCACTTATGGAACGAACCATTATTATTTGCAACACTTCCTCAATGCCCGTTGCATCCCGTGAAGCATCGGTTTACACATCGGTAACGCTTGCCGAATATTACCGTCAGATGGGGCTTAATGTTTTGCTGTTGGCTGATTCCACCTCACGCTGGGCACAGGCACTTCGCGAAATGTCAGGCAGACTTGAAGAAATTCCGGGCGAAGAGGCTTTTCCGGCATATCTTGAATCTTATATTGCAGCTTTTTATGAAAGAGCCGGCTATGTCCGTTTGCCCGACGGCAGCACAGGTTCCGTTACAATCGGTGGCACGGTTTCTCCGGCAGGCGGTAATTTTGAAGAACCCGTAACACAGGCTACCTTAAAGGTTGTTGGTGCATTCCACGGCCTTTCCCGAGAACGCTCCGATGCAAGAAAATACCCCGCAATTGATCCGCTTATTTCATGGTCAAAATACAAAACCGTTACGGACGGTAAAAAATCGGAGTTCTGCATGAACATTCTTAATCACGGAGTTGAAATCGGTTCCATGATGAAGGTTGTCGGTGAGGAAGGCACAAGTATTTCCGATTATGTTGTTTATCTTAAATCGGAAATGTTGGATGCGGTTTACCTTCAGCAAAACTCCTTTGACCTGATTGATGCAAATTGCACAACTGCACGTCAGCGCTATGTAACCGATAAGCTGATATATGTTTTGGGCAGCGAATATGCAGTAAATGATAAAGACGAAGCAAGAAGCTTTCTTAATCGTATGCGTCAGAAATTTATAGACTGGAATTATACGGAATTTGAAAGTGATGCTTTTAAAAATGTTGAGGCTGAAATTGATGCTTTCTATAAAGAATACAGCGGAAAAATCAGCAGTGAGGCTGAGCTTTTGTTAAAGGACGGTGAGTGAAATGAATAAAGTATTTAACAGGATTGAGTCCATCACCGGAAACGTTATTACCGTAAAAGCAAATGGCGTTCGATACAATGAGTTGGCTCAGATAAACACTCGTTTCGGAAAATCGCTTGCACAGGTCAACAAGATTGATGGCGATGTTGTTTCGCTTCAGGTTTTTGCGGGCGGTCAGGGTGTTTCAACAGGCGATGAGGTTCGCTTTTTAGGAAGAGAAATGCGTGTTTCTTTCAGCGATGATTTATTAGGCAGAATATTTAACGGTTCAGGAGAACCGAGAGATAAAGGACCCGTACTCACAGATAATATGAAGCCTATCGGCGGACCTTCCGTTAACCCTACGAAACGTATTCTTGCCAACCGAATGATGAGAACAAATATCCCGATGATTGATATGTTCAACACATTGGTTGTTTCTCAGAAGCTTCCTATTTTCTCAATTTCGGGCGAGCCTTATAACCAGCTTCTTGCACGTATTGCAATGCAGGCAGATGCCGACGTAATAGTGCTCGGCGGCATGGGTCTTAAATATGACGATTTTCTGTATTTTAAGGATGAGCTTTCAAAGGGCGGGGCATTGAGCAAAACTGTTATGTTTATTCATACCGCTTCAGACCCTACCGTTGAATGCATGATGATTCCCGATATGTCTTTGGCTGTGGCAGAGCAGTTCGCTTTGCAGAACAAGGATGTATTGGTGCTTCTCACGGATATGACCAACTTTGCCGATGCAATGAAGGAAATAGCTATTACTCAGGAACAGGTTCCTTCAAACCGAGGCTATCCCGGAGACCTTTATTCACAGCTTGCTGCCCGTTACGAAAAGGCTGTTGACTTTGCCGATTCGGGTTCCGTTACCGTTCTTGCAGTTACAACAATGCCCGGTGACGATGTTACACATCCTGTTCCCGATAATACGGGTTATATAACGGAGGGTCAGTATTATCTGAAAGGCGGTCGTATTGAACCGTTTGGTTCGCTTTCACGACTTAAGCAAAACGTAAACGGAAAAACACGCAAAGACCACAGAGCTCTTATGGATGCGATGATACGCTTATATTCCTCATATAAGGAAACTCTTGAAAAGAAAAATATGGGCTTTGCTATGAACCGCTGGGACGAAAAGCTTCTCAGATACGGCAAGCTTTTTGAAAACAGGCTTATGGATTTATCGGTTAATCTGTCGCTTGAAGAAGCTCTCGATTCGGGCTGGAAAATTTTAGCCGAATGCTTTGAGAAAGACGAAACCGGAATAAAGTCAGACCTTACTGACGAGTTTTGGCCTGTTAAGTAAGGGGGCTGTTATTTTTGGCAAAAATCAAACTGACAAAAAACGAGTTAAAGGTGCAAAAAGATGCTCTCAAAATGTACCGGAGATATTTGCCTACTCTGACGTTAAAAAAGCAACAGCTTCAGGCGGAAATACGCACTATTGAAGCTGAGGCAAAAGCCGTGAGAAAAGAAAGAGAAGAGCTTGAAAAAGGCTTTGATTCCTGGATTGCCGTTTTCAGCGAAAGGGAAGCCTTCCCCGAAGGGTTAATCAGCGTAAGTAATATCCGCAAAGGGCAGGGGAATATAGCAGGCGTTGCAATTCCTACCTTTGAAGGTGCTGATTTTTCCCGAGGTGACTACGATTTATACGAAACTCCGCTTTGGGTGGATATCGCTGCAAACCATATGGAAAAGGCAATGTCGCTTGAGCTTGAAGCGGAAGTGCTCGATGAACAGGTCAGGCTTCTGGAAGCCGAGCTTCTTTCAACATCTCAAAGAGTTAATTTGTTTGAAAAGGTAAAAATCCCCGAAACAGAAGAGAATATCAGAAAAATATCAATATATATGGCAGACCAACAGGTCAGTGCCGTAGTGCGTTCGAAAATTTCAAAACGTAAAATTGCCCTTCGTAACGCAGATTCTTCCGAAATGGAGGTTTATTCGTTATGATTGTGCCTATGAAAAAAGTTTCTCTTGTAATCACGGGAAACAAAAAACAGGAAACCCTCAAAAAGCTTCGCAAATTAGGAATTGTTCATATTGAAATAACCGAAGGCTCGGGCGAAAAGCTTGAAAAGCTTAAAGAACAAATTTCTCTGCTCGAAAGTGCCGTTTTCATTATAGGGAAAAGTAAAAATGCAGATAACAAAGAATTATCAGTTGATGAAGCTTTATTAACTGCAAAGAAAATTATTTCTCTTGAAGATGAAAAAAAGGCGAGTCAGGCAGAAAAAATTGCTCTTGGCGCAGAGCTTGACAGGCTTAAAAGCTGGGGCGATATT
>JBGVNA010000074.1:0-9672 GCA_045125175.1 Acutalibacteraceae bacterium | reverse complement strand
ATACCGACAACTACTTTCCGCAGAAAAATGTCCGGTTCATTGCAATAAATGACGGAGTTGACAGTGCAGACGGTGACAACGAATTTGCACCGATAAGAAATGTAATCAACGAGCTTTATGCAAGGGACATCAGCAGAAAAGTACGCTCATCATACCGAATAAGAGGTAATTCGGGCGAACCGCTTTCAAAACCGCCTTACGGATATATCGAATCTCCCGACAATCCGAAAAAATGGATAATTGACCCTGAAGCGGCTGCTGTTGTGAAACGGATATTTCAAATGAGTCTTGAGGGCAAAGGCAACGAAACGATTGCAAGGATATTGCACGAAGAAAAAGTTTTAGTGCCTACATCATATATGATAGAAAAAGGCATCAGGCAAAGTGGAAGAAAACCTGCTGACCCGTGCAAATGGATGGCAACAACAGTCGGAAGAATCCTTGAAAGTCAGGAATACTGCGGAGACGTTATCAATTTCAAGACATATTCACGTTCGTTCAAAGACAAGCGGAGATTGGCAAATCCAAAAGAAAACTGGGTGATTTTTAAAGATGTTCACGAGCCGATAGTTGACCGTGAAACCTTTGAGCTGGTTCAGAAATCCATAAAAAACACCAAACGGAGAGCACCCAAACCCGAGAACGGTGAGAAAAGCATATTCAGCGATTTGCTTTACTGTTCGGATTGCGGTCACAAGCTGTGGCATCACGTGAATCCCCGTAACAAAGATATCAAGTTTTTCAGTTGTTCCAACTACAAGAAAGACACAAGAGGCACCTGCGATGCAAGGCATTATGTCCGTGCGGATGCAATAGAGCAGGTTGTGATGCTTGAACTAAAACGGCTTGCAAAGTTTCTTGAATATGACGAAGATGCATTTGCCGATATGCTTGCCGAAAAGACAAACGAAGATCTTATTGCAGAAAAGAAACAGGTTCAGAAAGAGCTTGACAGAGCAATCGCAAGAAATGAAGATGTTGCGAGGCTGTATGAAAGGCTTTATGAAGATAATGTTTCGGGCAAGGTGACCGACGAATGGTTTATGCAGTTATCTCACAAATATGAAAGCGAAAGGCTTGAACTCAAAACAAAGATTCAGCAATACCGTGAGCAGCTGAGCAATCTCGGTGCAATGCAGAAAGGCAAGGAGCAATTCATATCAGCCGTGAGAAAGTTTATGCAAATGGATACTCTGACTGCACCGCTGCTCAAAGAACTGATAGACAAAATCGTTGTTTATGAAACGCAGGGAACGGGAAAGTACAGAACGCAGAGAATTGTAATTTACTACCGATTTGTAGGCTATCTCGAAATACCGCTGACCGAAAGCGAATGGGAATATTACCGAGCCGACACAAGACAGGGAGTTGCGGTTGAATATATCTCAAAGAATATCCCGGCATAAAACTGTCAGTAGCAAACAAAAAGAGCAGGCATACCGCCTGCTCAAAAAATTGAAATAAAAAATCGAGTGTTCACAACTTGAATCCGTTATGAACACTCGAGATGGCGCGCTGTAAGGGATTCGAACCCCTGACCTTTTGGTTCGTAGCCAAACACTCTATCCAGCTGAGCTAACAGCGCATATTCAATTCAAATCGGCTTGAGTTCCGATTGCCAAAGTATATTATCACATCTGTTCAAAAAAATCAATACCTATTTTAAATTTTTTTAAAATTTCTTTGAATTCAATCTGCAAATAAATTTTATTCAGTAATAAAACAGCTTGCACAATAAAACCTGTGCAAGCCGTTTTTTATGTTTTATGCAGCTTTCTTTGCTTTTCTGTTTGCAATTGCATTTTCGATTTTGGGATAAACAACATCATAAAGCTTTGCGAAAATTGCATAGCCGATAAGTGCGTAAACAATACCTACAAATGCACCCACGATAACGTCTGTAGGGTAGTGCACGCCAACATAAATTCTTGAAAGACCCATGAGGAATGCGAAGATAAATGCGGGGATTGCAACGCCTTTCTTCTTGAGCACCATTGAGATTGCCATTGCGAATGTGAATGCCGATGAGGTATGACCGGAGGGGAATGAGAGCGATGTGGGCTTCATTCTTTCAACAACCTCGGGGAAGGCATAGCCTGCGTTCCACTTTTCAGCAAGGCCGGGGAATCTGTCGATTGACCAGTCAATCTTGCCGAAGAAGCCTACCCAGTCAAGATTCTTCTCACCGTTTGTGTAAGCAATAACTTCTGCGGTTGCTTCGGGAAGTCTTGTGAGATTATAAGGGCGTGGACGCTCCATAATGGGCTTGATAAGCTCATTGTTGAGCAAGGTCATAACAAGAAGCGAACCGAGGCAGACAAGGCCTGCTTTTCTTGTTTTCTTGAAGAAGAGCATAACAACGCCGAGAATTATAAAGAATATACCGTCATCGCCGAGAGTTGTGATAACCTTCATAATCACATCCATCACGCTGTTGCTGAGATTATTGAAAACAAACTCAAAAACTGACAAATCAAAATTAAGTATAGCTTCCAAAAATATCATCCTTTCGTATTTTTTATATATTATCGCTTGAAATTGTCAAAATTGCAAGAGCAAAATAAAAGTTTTTTCATTTTCGGCACAAATTCATCCGATAAGCAGCACAAAATAATTGAAAGCGAGGTGATATTATGGCAAAGTTTTTTACGGATAACAAGGAAATCCGCAGCGAATTCGATAAGCTTCCCGTCGGGGTTAAAAACGCCATTATTGAGTCGGGCGTTGAAATCACATCCGTTGAACAGCTAAAAAAAGCTGCTCGGAGCATAGAAGATAATATGTAACAGCACTATTGCAATTCGGGTTCTCTTGGGGTATAATATTGATATTTATAATATGATTGTGAGGACAAGAAGTGAAAACACAAATTGTTGATATAAACAATGCCGCCGAGCTTGACTCTTTCGTTGAGTCCCACGAAAACGGCCACTTCCTTCAAACTTCTCTTTGGGGAAAGGTTAAAGACGATTGGAAATGGTTCGGCATAATCTGCAGAAATGACAGCGGAGAAATCACCGGCACGCTTGCTGTGCTGCTGCGCAAAATTTCAAAGCTGCCTTATCACATGATGTATGCCCCGAGAGGCCCCGTTTGCGATTTTGACGATAAAGAAACATTCTCTGCTCTCATTGACGCCGCAAAAGCAGAGGGTAAAAAATACAACGCATACGAGCTTAAAATGGATAAAGACGTTCCCGTTGATAACGAAGAATACAGAGCCATTGCGCTGTCAGAAGGCTTTAAATTCAAGGAACGCACAATTAACTTTGAGGACTTTCAGTGCCGCTATGTTATCAGAATTCACATTAACGGCAGGAATGAGGATGAGGTTTTTGCCGCCTTTCATTCCGACCACAGGCGAAAAATCAGAATTGCAATCAAAAATAATGTTGAAATAAAAATTCACGGAAGTGAAAAGGCAGAGGTTTTTTATTCACTCATGAAAGAAACCTGCGAAAGAGACGGCTTTGAGCTTCGCTCAGCGGCATATTTCGCAAAAATACTTGATTGCTTCGGCGATAAAGCAAGGCTCTATATGGCATATTATGAAGGAGAGCCAATTGCAGGTGCAATTTCCGTTCTGTGGGGAGATAAGGTTTGGTATTTCTACGGAGCTTCATCCAATTCAAACAGAAAGGTAATGCCGAATTATCTGCTTCAGTGGGAAATGATAAAATGGGCAATTGAAAACGGCTGCCGTATTTATGATTTCAGAGGCGTTGCGGGTGTTATTGACGAAAGCAATCCCCTCTTCGGTCTTTACCGCTTCAAGCACCGCTTTGACGGCGATTATGTAGAATTCATGGGCGAAATGGACCTTATAACAAAACCCGCTGCCGCCAAAATCGTTGCGGCATCACAGGAAATATTAAAGAAATTACGATAAGGAGAACAACAATGATTAACGTTACAGTTTGGAACGAAGGCGTTCACGAAAAGCTCAGCAATGAAGTGGCAGGCGTTTACCCTGCAGGTATTCACGGCTGCATAAAGAATTTTCTTTCATCTCAGGATGATTTCAGTGTGCGTACAGCAACTCTCGCACAGCGCCGCTGCGGTCTTTCCGATGAAGTTCTTGAAAATACAGACGTTCTCATCTGGTGGGGACACATGGCACATGAAAAAGTGCCCGATAAGCTCGTTGAAAAAATACATAAGCGTGTGCTTGCGGGCATGGGACTTGTTGTTCTTCATTCCGGTCATCATTCAAAGATTTTCAGGTCACTTATGGGCACAACCTGCAATCTCCGCTGGAGAGACGGCGACAGAGAACGTATCTGGAATATCAACCCCTCTCATCCCATTGCCAAGGGTATTCCCGACCATTTCAGCCTCGATGTTGAGGAGATGTACGGCGAGCAGTTCGATATCCCCAAGCCCGATGAAATAGTGTTCCTCGGCTGGTTCTCGGGCGGCGAAGTATTCCGTTCGGGCTGCTGCTGGCAGAGGGGTCTTGGAAAAATTTTCTATTTCCAGCCCGGTCATGAAAGCAACCCCACCTTCCATAACGAATATGTTCAGAGAATTATCATCAATGCAGTTCGTTGGGCGGAGCCTGCCAATGCGGTGAGAGAGCCTATTGCATGCCCTCACAAAAAAGTTTCTCCCGAAGAAAGATATAAGGAGAGAAAAACAAAATAATGGAAACCTTTAAAATAAAAAAGCTCAGAGATAACGCAAAAATTCCGTTCAGAGCAACACCGGGCAGCGCAGGAATGGACCTTTATGCCTGCATTGATGAGCCGATAACCCTCGGCGGCGGAGAAAAAGCGGTTATCCCCACAGGCATTGCAATTGAACTGCCCTCGGCAGAGCTTGGCGCATTCGTTTTTGCACGAAGCGGACTTGCTATTAAACACGGCATCGGTCTGCTCAACTCTGTAGGCGTTATTGACAGCGACTACCGCGGCGAAATCTGCGTCGGCGTTATAAATCAGCTTAAAGAAGCATATACAATCAATCCTGATGAACGTATAGCTCAACTCGTTATTATGCCCGTTTCGCTCATCTCTCCCGTTGAAGCGGATGAACTTGACGAAACAGAAAGAGGCGCAGGCGGCTTCGGCTCAACAGGAAAAAAATAATTAATGAGGAATAAACCATGAAAAAATCAATAAGCATTCTTTGCGTTATCGCAGTAATTTTTTCAGCATTTTCCGTGTTTACCTTTGCGGCAGACACAAACTACAAGCCCTATGAGGACAGCCGATATTTTGAATACGGCGATTATGATATCCACTACAGGGTTGTCCCTGCAAAGGGTGAGCAAAAGGGCAGAATCATGATGCTTCACGGCTTCCTTTGCTCTACATATGCTTGGCGCAACATGGCCGATATTCTTTCAAAAGAGGGATATGAATGCGTGCTTGCAGACCTTCCAAACTTCGGCTTCAGCACAAGAGAATCTGACGATATAACCGTTGTTGACCGTGAAATTATAATCACGGAGCTTATGAAGAGCATTGCCCCCATGGATGAATGGATAATCGCAGGCCATTCAATGGGCGGCGGCGTTGCAGCCAACATCGCAATAGAAAATGACGTTGAAGCTCTTCTTCTTTATTCTCCCGCACCTCAGAGCGAATTCCCCGATGCAATGGAAGGAATCATGACATCGGGCATTATGAAATCGTTCATGAATGTTTTCTTTAACTATGGAACAAGAGTTGATTTTCTTGTTAAGCTTATTATTTATGCGGCAACAATGGACTGGGATTTCGCAATGAATTATGATGTTTCGGGCGTTACTGATGCAACTCAGTATGACGGCTTCGGCGGCGGACTTTGCGAAATGATGTTCAACGTCAAGGCAACCGACCTTGAAAACGCCGATAAGGTTACCTGCCCCGTATTAATCTGCCAGGCAAGCAAGGATATCATTATCAGCGCAGAAATGAAGAATCAGATGCATGCAGCGTTCCCCGACGCAGCAACATACACCGTCGAGGGCGGCGGGCACCAGTGCATTGAAAACAGAGCGGATGAGCTTTGCAAGGTTACATTGGATTTTATCGGCGAAAAACTTTAATCTGCAAGAAAGTGAATCCCCAACGCTCCCCTGCCGCTGTGAAGACCTATCATACAGCCCTCAAAAGCGGTTATAACCTCTTTAAATCCCGCAGAACTGAGCATTTCCTCAACCGTTAAAAGCTCAGCTTTATCAACTCCCGAATGATAAATAAAAGCGGTTGAAAAATCAATATTTTTATGGTTTTCAAGCTGTTCGCTTGCATATTGCAGGCGGACAGCTTGTGCTTTTCCTCTGTACTTTTTGATAACTTCAATTCTGCCGTCAATCATTGCGGCGCAGGGTTTTATTGAAAGCAGATTTGCGCCGAACGCTGCTGCAGCAGAGCACCTGCCCGAGCGACGCAGAAATTCAATGCTGTCAAGCAGATAGCTGACTTTCACTTTGGGTATAAGCTCCGAAAGCTCCGCATAAATTTCTTCTGCATTCATGCCCTTGTCACGCATTTCACAAGCCTTTATTGCAAGCAGCGATATTCCGCCACCGAGACTTCTTGTGTCAAGCGGATAAACCTCGCCAAGCCTTGATGAAACAAGCCTCGCATTTCTGTAGGTTGAAGAAAGCTCCGAGCAAAAAGAAAGATGAACAACAGCATCCCCCGCTTTAACAAAGGGTGCAAAAAAATCCATATACTCCCCCGGTGACACCGCTGAAGTTTTGGGGATTTCACCTGTTCTGTCAACAAAATCAAATATCTCGGCTGCATTGATATTGACGCCGTCTTTCATGGGTCTGCCGCCAAAAATAACACACATAGGCATAATTTTTATATCATATTTTTCCGCAATCTCCTCAGGCAAATCCGCCGCACTGTCAGCCGTTATAACAACCTTTTTCATAAATTTCCCTCCGCGTGTTTTTTGATAGTATAACCTGAATTTATTCGGTTATTTCGACACCGGTGTAATAGTGCTTAAGAATCTCCTGCCATGTGCTTCCTTGCCTTGCCATATAATCAGCGCCGTATTGGCTCATACCGACACCGTGGCCATAGCCTCTGCAGGTAACGGTGAACTCACCGTCACTGTATTCTACATCAAAGCAAGTGCTTCTCAAGCCGAATGCCTCTCTGTAATCCGAAGCACTCACCTCTTCATCGCCGAGAATAATTGACGCTGCGTATCCGTTTTCATCCTCAGTGATTTTTCCTACCCATTCTTCGGCATTACCGCTGAGCTTCACGCCGCATTCTTTAGCACAGGCTTTGAATTCGCTTTCGGTAAAATTGCTTTTGGCCTGATAATCAGGTGAGAGCTTATCCCCCTGGCTTTCAACGCTCACAAGATAAGGAATTTCACTTCCCCAAAGATTTTCGGCACTTTGCGTTACGCCTGAACTGTTTGAGTGATAAACAGCAAGCACGGTTTCACCTTTATAGGTCATATATGACCCAAAAACCTCGTCCACCGCTGCCTCGATTTTATTTTGATACTCATCAAATTTATTGCCCCATTTTTCTTTACGCTCATCCTCATTGATATAGCCTTGATGAGTATCCGGGCTGTCGGTTATATCAGCACCGTTGATTTTTTCATTCTGCTCCATGACCCTTTTTGCATATGTATAACTTGCAACAGCCTGAGCCTTTAGAGCTTCGGTGTGATAAAGGGCAGACATTTCAGCGGCAACAGAGCCGATAATATATTCACGCATATCCATCTTGCTGATTTTGCCTGTTAAAGGTGACATAACGGAAATAAAACTATCCTCTTTCTCTTTTGCCGTTTGGGTCACGACATGATGTGTTTCGTAGGTTTCTTCTTTTTCGCTGCCTGCCAATGCCGCAACCGGACACAGTATCATCGACAGCGCAATGACAATACAAACAATAAGGTTTGTGCGCATTTTCATCATCCTTTCTTGACTTTTATATATTAAAGAGGTATAATTAATCAATTATATGATGGAGATATTATTTTATCAAAGAACGGAGGCACAGAATATGTCCACCATTGAATCACATGTTACGGAACATGACATAAAAAATTTATGCGGAAAAATACAGAAAAATAACTATATAGACCCCGCAGACTACGAACATTTTAATATCAAAAGAGGTTTAAGAAATTCTGACGGCACGGGCGTTATGGCAGGTATCACCAATGTTTGTACCGTTGAAGGTTATTACATTGATGACGGTGAAAAAGTCCCCAGAGAAGGCCATCTTTATTTCAGAGGCATAAACATGGAGGATATCGTAAACGGCTGCATTGCAGATGACCGCTTCGGTTTTGAAGAAGTTGTTTACCTTCTGCTTTTCGGCTCATTGCCTACCAAGGAACAGCTTGATAATTTCTGCAACACTCTCGCGGAATGCCGCGATTTGCCCGAGGATTTCATCGAAGACATGATAATGAAAGCACCCTCGCCCAACATTATGAATAAGCTTTCAAGAGCGGTTCTTGCACTCTATTCATACGACGATAATCCCGACGACACTTCGGTTGAAAATGTTCTTCGTCAGTGCATTCATCTGATTGCTCAGATGCCTGCAATTATGGCTTATGCTTATCAGGTAAAACGCAGACACTATTATCACAAGAGCATGTATATCCATCCCACAAAGCCCGAATACAGAACCGCTCAGACTATTCTGCGTTCTATCAGAGCGGATAAGCAGTTTACCGATAAGGAAGCCAAGCTCCTCGATATCTGCCTTATGCTTCATGCGGAGCACGGCGGCGGTAACAACTCAACCTTCACAACAAGAGCCCTTACTTCAAGCGGCACCGATACCTATGCAGCCCTTGCAGGCGGTATAGGGGCGCTCAAGGGTCCCAAGCACGGCGGTGCGAATATCAAGGTCACCGAAATGGTTGAGCAGTTTAAAGAAGGCGTAAAGGATATAACCGACGAAGGTCAGGTTGCTGATTTCATCAAAAAAATAATTAAGAAAGAAGCCGGCGACGGCTCCGGTCTTATCTACGGCATGGGTCATGCTGTTTATACCCTTTCCGACCCCAGAGCAACCATTTTAAGAGCAAAAGCAAAGGAATTTGCTGTCGGCACGGAGTTTGAAGACGAATTCAGACTTTTGAGCATCATCGAGCAGCTTACCCCCGAAATTTTTAACAGCCTTAAGTCAACGCCCAAAAAGGCAATGTGCGCAAACGTTGACCTTTACTCAGGTCTTGTTTATAAAATGCTTGATATTCCCGCAGACCTTTTTACACCCATATTCACCGTTGCAAGAATTGCAGGCTGGTCTGCTCACAGAATTGAAGAGCTTCTCACAGGCGGTAAAATCATCAGACCCGCATACAAGAGCAATAACGCAAAAAACAACTATACATCCATCAATAACAGATAAGAGGTAACGAGGAATGAAAAAATTTTCCGTTAAAAACGGCTTTGGCTTCGGTGCAATCATTTTTGCCCTTGCCGCAATAATTGCTCTGCCGATAAGAACTGTTCAGTATTTCACTGTCCTTGAAGGCGGAACGGGATTTTTCACTTCAAATAACTGGAGCGTATATTTACTTTACGCTGTCCTTGCCGTATCAACAATCGCCTTTATTGTTTTGGGATTATCAAAAAGAAAAAAGCTTGATTTCTTGCGCAAAGCAGAAAAGCGCCCGGTTTTCGGAATTTTTTCTTTGATATCCGCCGCAGGTATATTTTCCGACGGTATCAATTGCATT
>JBGVNA010000073.1:0-13123 GCA_045125175.1 Acutalibacteraceae bacterium | reverse complement strand
CGCTTTTCTGCCGAAAGAGGATAGAAGAACTTGGGAATAATACCAAGGCTGCTTGTTATAATGGGAATACCTGTTCCGAGAGCAAAAATCCACCACTTGGTTTTATCGGATTGTGTTCCGACTTTAAGCCCCTGAACATAGCCGACTTTCTTCATTACTATGCTGTTTATGCTTCCCATAACTGCCTGCTGAAGCTTTGAAATAGTTGACTGCGCAACGCCTATCATAGCTTCTGCACGGTAGCCGTTTTTCCATTCGCAATAGTCCATGGATTCGTTGCTTATTTCTGCGGGAATAACACGCCTTAAGCCGTAAACGCACATTTCAAATATTTCTTCAATACCCATAAGCGGCAGGATAATCGGTTTCCGCATAAAGTTTTTGTTTATCGAACCTATACCGAAAACAATCAACCAGAGCATATCTGTCCAGGCATCTTCGAGAATCCAGAGAGCCTTTGTTGAGAAACGCTTTCGCAGCGGTTCAACAAAGCCGTAGCTGATAAACTTAACGGGGAATGCCGGGATACCGACAATTGTTTTCCAGGTAACAGACCCGATAACGTCAATATAGAAGTTTGTTCTGCTCTGACCTATGCTGAAGCCTGAAAGGAACGAGGAAAGCACCTGAATAAACATAGGCTTATTCGTAACAATAGCTTTAAGGCCTTGAATTACGCTTGGCTTCTTAATAGTTTGAGCAACCCTTTCTCTTGTTGTGAGGAAGAAGAACATACAGAATGCTGCGCCAAGAACGGCAAATGAAACGCCGAAACCTGAAAACAGCTTCGGAAGCTTGATTTTGATTTTATCGTTTATAACAAGGTCATAGATAATACCGAAAATCTGTTTCGGCAAATCCTCGAAGATGTGCGACATCAGGTTAGCCGTTGCAATCAGCCTTGAACGGTCTAACGGCTCGGGCGTTATTGTAGACCCGAAGCCTGCACGGGATATCGAGGTGAATGTATTTGCCGTTTCCGTGATAATAGACATTGCAAAATAGAATATCCATTTCGGAAGATAGTCGCCGGGAGTGTCCGGGAAAATGAACGGTATCAGCCAGTACCATAAGCCGAGAACAGTCAGCGGAAGCTGCCCAAGAAGAAGGTAAGGCCTGAATTTTCCCCATCTTGTTCTGGTTTTTTCAACAATAACACCGATAAACGTATCGTTGAAAGTATCCCATACCGTTGCAACAATGTTCTGAATTGCGAGATAGCTGAAATCGATTTTAACAACATCATAGATATACCTGTCCTTAAAATCGTTAATGTTAAGGCTTGCTGCCGCATCTTCAAGAACATAGGCCACGGTCTCTTTTGTACCGACAAACCGTCTGTTTTTGAGAAGAGCAGAATTGTCGGTTGTTTCAACATTTTCTCTTAATGATGACATTGTTACACCTGCCTTCTGTTTCATTTAACAATAAATTATCATATTTTCGGACATTTTGCAATGTGTTTTTAGAGGAAGAAAGTTCCGTTTATTTGTTGCTGATTATCGGTCTTGCAAGGATACCGATATCTCGCAGTACATATTCATAGCTCCAGTTTTCTTCATCGCTGCGCCATGCTCCGGGGCCGTGCCATGAATGCTTGACATCTGTAAGATGAACGGGACCGAAGGCATTATAGCGGTTGCCGAAAAGGGTTATATCAACGCTGTGCTTGCCGTCTGTAAGTCCGCCGATTCTGAGTGCATACGGAGGATAAACAATTTTGCCCTTTTCTTCGCCGTCAACAGCAACCGAAATAAGTGTTCCCTTATATCTTGTTGCTTCAATGCAGAGGTCACTGCCCTCTGCTTCAAGGTGATAGGTGACGTTGCCGCCGTAGAAAGGAAGCCTCTGATTTACTATTGAGCCGAAGCCGAGCTTTTCGGGAAGAGCGGTAATAACCTTAGCTCTGCCGATAACATTTACGCCGAAATTGCCGAGAATATAGCACCACTCAGTGTTTGTGCGCTTGCCGAAGGGGAGGGTGATTTCAAGAATATTTTCACCTTTTCTGATATCAGTGAGGAGCACGGTTTTGATATCCTTATCGGTATACCAGCCGGTGATATTATTGGGAATTTCAGCGCCGTTAAAGATGATTTTTGCCTTTTCGGCATCTTCGAGTGCAAGCTCTGCGCCGCTGTAATCGATTTCGCTGTTAATTGTGAATTTGAGGGTTACACAGTGCTCGATTGTTTCGCTCTCAAGCATCCAGGGCTGAGCGACATGGCCGCCTCTTTCAACAAAGCCGAGCATCTCTCTGCAAACATTATCAAGGCGGAGAATTTCTTCCTCTGCCATGAATTCGCCGCCGTCAAGGGCAAATTCGGCAGTGTCGAGAAGAAGAACATTTCGTTCGGAAAGTGAGTAGGGAACCAAAGCGGTCATTGCAACTGTATTTGCCAAGCGGAAATCTTCCTCTGCGGGGATAACAGCATCAGTTCTGCCTTCGTCAAGTCTGAGCAGCAGGCTGTCATAATCATAAAGTGTTTTTGAGATAACGGTGTTGCCGTTTATGTAGTCGCAGGCGATGGGAGCGATGTCACCGTTGATTGTGTCATAAACATAGGGTGTGAATTCACCTTTCACGCTGATGCGGAGATTGTTTTCGTGAACGCAGTCTTTGTTATAGGGTTCGCAGCAACGGCTGATGAAGAGCCAGCGGCTGTCGCCGTCCTTGCGGAGCTGATATATAAAACTCTCGGAAAGTCTGCCGTTGGCAAGGCGAAGAGTAACTGTTCTGTTATCATCAAGAGCTGTGAGAAGCTTTTCTCTGTCATAGGGAAGAACAACGGAATTATCATAAAGAGCCTTGCCTTTTTCGCTCGGGATACCGTCAATGAGTGCGGGTGCATTGCCGAGGAAAATCAGCTTGCCGCCTGCATTTCTGAAAGCCTCAAGGCACTCAAGAGTGGATGCTCTGAGCGTTTCGCAATCGGGAACAATAACGGCGTCATATGCCATTTCGCCAACCTTGAGAGGTGCAGATGCTTTTTCGCAAAGAGAGGGGAGGAGGGATTCGCTGATAAAGTTGAAATCAATGCTGCCCTTGAGAAGCCATGAGGTGAGATTCTGGAATTTTTCATCCATGTTCTCACGCATGAGAGCTGTTTTATCGTTGGGACCCCAGTGAAGCCAGAAGCTCTCAACGGGATGGATAACGCCGACCTTAACAACGGGCTTACCTCTTGTCATTGCGGTGTTGACTCTTGCGAAATGATCTTCAAGATATGAGAATTCCTCCCACCAGGGTGACTGATAATGGATTGAAGCGGGGTAGTCACGCTTAGCTTCACCGCCCATTGCATACCATGAAAGGTGAGGAACACGGATTGTTACGCCGAGGCATGCCTGCCAGTCGCCGTGAAGCTTATAGCCTCTGAAATCGTAGTCCCAGCCCGTAACGCCGTAAAGCTCGGAGAGCATGCCTTCTCTGCCATACTGATGAACGGCGGACTGTGCCTGCTTTGCAGTTGTAAATTCAAAATTTGCGCAGAGCATATCGATGCCGGGAAGGTCAAAGCCTCTGTATGAACGCATTGCGTCGCCCAAAGCTGCTGTCTGGCTGTGAAGTGAAGGCTCTTCCATCATGTGACCTGTAAGAGCGATACCGTTTTCTCTGCACCAGGAGCCGCAAACATCGGCGAAGGCTTCTGCGAAACGCTCTGAAATATGGTCGTGATAGTGATAACGTGTAAGTGAAACTTTGCCGTCCGGAAGCTCCCAGAAAATTTCGGGAAGAGTTGCAATGATATCGTCGCCGTACTGTTCCTTATATGTTTCGGGCAGGTTATCTGTCCAGGGCATAAGAATATCGTCTTTATCTGTGGAATTATCAAGAACCTTTTTGCGCGTAAACTGCGGTTCGTCGGTGAAAATTGCGGGCACTACGCCGCCGAAATGCTCGCCGATAACCTGCTTGTATCTTTCGTGAGTAACCTCAACGAAACGCTGAACTGCTTTGGGATTGAGCGTGTCGAGATAGGTTTGATTGTTATACCAGGGTGAGGGAGCGTGGATTTTAAGATATGCATACCATTTTGTGCCCCGTGCTTCTTCATTTTCAGAAATGGATTTATATGATTTAAGGTATCCGTTTTCGTCAAGCACGATATCGTAGCAGGCGATGAGCCAGCCCTTGCCGTTTCTGCCGCCCTCAGCTCTTGAATCGAGAAATTCAATATCTCCGCCGTTATTATCGCAGGGCTCTGTTGTCATGAGCAGGCAGCGTGCTCTGTATTCTTCGTCTTTCGTAACAAGACCGCCTGCTGCCCCAGAGGGCCATCTGTCTTCATCATAAAGCCATGCGAGCATATGCTCTTTGTCTGCCTTTTCACAGCAGCATTTGATAAGGCTCATGAATTCATCGGAAAGATAGTTGGTTGACATACCTGTGCGAACATGCATATGGAAGCCGCCGAGTCCCATTTTTTTGAATACTTCAATCTGACGGCAAAGCTCCTCGGCTTTGAGGTCGCTGTTCCATGCCCAGAAAGGTGTGCCCCTGTATTCGCATGTGGGGTTTTTAAAAAGCTCATTGCTGAGTGCGGGTGCAGAATTTTTCTTATAAAGCATAATTTGTTCTCCTTATTCTTCGGGATGTTTACAGAGAGGTTTATCCTCGCTGGGGGTGTTCCAGTTTATAAAGTTATTACGTTCGGCGTAATACCATTCCATTTCAAACATCTTTGCGCTGTCGTCAACGGGAACGAAAAGCTGATTCCTGTAAAAATACGGTTCACCTTTCATTTCAACCGTTCCCAAATCTGTTTTAACAAGCTTGCTGCCAACAGTGAAAGTCGCTCTGTGGCCGTAGGCTTCAACGTAAAGGGTTTCTTTTTCTTTGATAACCTTGCCGCCGATAAACTGAATAACAACACCGAAGGGAGCATACCATATTCCGTCTTTCTTTTCGGCATAAAGCTCTCTTGCAATCAGTTCAAGCATCTGACCTTTGAAAGCCATTTTAGTCCAGTCATATGTGGGAGCAAGTGCATAGGGTGTGATGAGATCTTTGGTTTTATCAATTGTGAAAACATCAATAATTCTGCCGTCGGCAAGATAAGCCGTTGCGGTGAGCACATCGCCGTCAATTTCAACAAGAGTGTATGAACCCGTGCGAATCTCCTGCGGATAAAAGGCGGAGTGCCAGATTTTCGGCGCATTTGAATGATAAATGTTTCCGCCTCCGTTGCCGACAATGTAGTGAACGGTTCCCTCGGAGGGTTTGTCAAAATGCTCGTCGCCTTTTGTGGGGAATGTTCTTGCAAATGAGTGCTCGTGACCTTCAAACAAAATGTCAAGTCTGCCGTCCTCGATGGGCTTTCTCAGCCAGGGATAGCCGTCGTTGTTCTGACCCTCGGGCATAACGGGATAAATAGGGAAGTGATATGCACCAAGCTTCCATGTTTTATTGCTGCTTTGTAAGTCATTATATGCCCAATCCTCAACAACCTGCGGAGCGTTGATGCCCAGAACAAGAAAATGAGCGTTGCCGTAATCGAAAGAATAGTTTTCACCTGTGTAACCCTCGGGGCCGTTATCGGGATAAGCTGCACCAAACTGAAAATCAAAGAAATCGGCATGCTCAAGATAAAATTTGCCGATTGGTTCGGGAAAATATGTAATAAATCCTCGGTTATCGTGGTTGCCGGTACACATCATATAGGGTTTGCTTTCGATTATACCCTTAAGCCCCTCAAACATACCGTTCCACTGCAGTTCATTCTGCCCGTTATCGCAGTTGTCGCCCGCAGTAAATATAAACTTGCATTCGGGGTGTTTTTTTAGAGCGTCTTTAAGCATATCGCCTACCATGCTGTAATCGGGCAGATGGCAGGGAGTGCCTTTCTGATGGTCCGCAATAACGATAAAGCTGAATTTATCAACGTTTTCTGCCTCGGTTTCAAAGGTGAAATTTTCGCTGCGGTGTTCGTCTGAGCCGACGTTATAAACATATTTTGTTCCTGCTTCAAGACCGCTGAGCCTTACGGAATAATAGTTGCTGATATCTATATCCGTTTCTTTTGTTTCAAATTTTGCGTTGGCTTTAGTCCATTCGCTGTCGTTCTCTTTGCGGTAAAGAATATAACCGCATTCTACATCGATGCATGTGCGCCACAAAACTGCTATCTGTGTTTTTGCATCGCCGCAGAATGCGAGCATAATATGGTCGGGCTTTATACCGGAACCTCTTTCCGGTTTGTAGAATTTTCCGTTCTCGTCAAACATATACATATCTCCTTACTTAATAACTCAATTTTAGTTATTTCATACAGTTTTGTCAATAAAAATAAAACTATTTTTAAACATTTTATATTGTGCTATTGATTTTTGCAATAAAATACTTTATAATCCATAGTGCGATATTGTGACTATAGGGGGACAAAATATGAAAAAAATCGCAAAAATAACAGGAATAATGCTGACCTTGATTATTACGCTGTTGTGTATGGTTATTCCTGCAAATGCAGCAGGTGAAAGCTATCTGACCATAACTCTGAAAGGCAGCTATGCGGAGGTAACAGGCTGCAACTCCTCCGCAACGGGAATTATTGATATTCCGTCAACATATAACGGAGTCAGCGTTACCAAAATCAGAGATAACGCATTTAATAACTGCACAAAAATAACTCAGGTAAACGTTCCTGCGAGTGTAACTAATGTCGGCAGTTATGCTTTTGAAAACTGCGATTCGCTTGAAACTGTTGTTTTTGCAGGAGAAACCTGCACAATTGATAAAGCGGCGTTTAACAATTGCAGCTCTCTTGAAAGCATTGCGCTTCCGTCAAAGCTTACAAAAATACCGGATAAAATGGTTTACGGCTGTGATGCACTTGCTGAAATTGAAATTCCGTCAACCGTAACCTATATCGGCACCGAAGCTTTCGGGCTTTGCAGTTCGCTTGCTCAGATTAATATTCCTGCTTCCGTAAGCACAATAAAGGTAAATGCTTTTATCGGCTGCAGATCCGTTGAAGCTTTCAACGTTGCAAGCGGCAATTCGGTTTACAGCAGCTTGAGCGGTGTGCTTTACGGTCCGTATTACAGTCAGGATAATGAGTTTATAAATGAAAAAACTCTTGTTCAATATCCCAATGCAAAAACACAAACATCATACACCGTTTCTTCGGGCACAAAGATTATTTCCGACTATGCTTTAGGTGATAACGAATATCTTACAAAAATCACTCTTCCTGCAGGACTTGAAAAAATTGATGCCTATGCGTTTTATAACTGCCAAAAGCTTGCAGATATCACAATTCCGTCAACTGTAACGGAGCTCGGCTCTCAGTCATTCGGCAGATGCGCGGCACTCAGGAGCATAACGATTCCCTCAAGTGTTGAAATTTTTGAAAGTGCGTTTTACAACGCAGGTCTTGAATCCGTTATTATTTCAAACGGTGTTTCAACCATAGGAACAAAGAGCTTTGAAAACTGCAAAAGTCTGACTTCGGTTACAATTCCTGCAAGCGTAACAACAATAGATATCGGTGCGTTTTATGGCTGCACAGCACTTGAAAGCTTAAGAATTCCCGCAACGGTAACGACAATTCGAAGAGGTGCATTCGAGGAATGCAATAATATTACACTTTTAGTGGACAGCGGTTCTGCAGCTTATGCGTATGCTGTTGAAAATTCAATTGCTTACAGCACTGCAAAGCAGATAAAGTCAATTGCCGTTCAGACTCTTCCGAATAAAACAAGCTACAATTATAAAGATACTCTTGATACCACGGGTCTTAAGCTCACCGTAAATTATACCGACGGTTCAAGCGAAACTGTTTCAAGCGGCTATGAAGTAAGCCCGACAAAGCTTACAAAAACGGGGTCACAGACAATAACCGTTACATACGAGGGCTTTTCTGCGAAGTTCAGCGTTAATGTTTCGTATTCATTGATTCAGTGGATAATCGTGATTCTTCTTCTCGGCTTCCTCTGGTATTGATAAAATGCAGGATTCAGATTTCGTTTATTCATAAAAAGGACAAATACTCTTGCATTATTTTAAAATATAGTTTATAATGGGTTGGTAATGAATTTCTTCTCTTTGAATTATTCAGGAGGGAAATTGAAATAGGAGGTAAATTATGAAGAAAAAATTAGCAGTTGTTCTTTCGCTTGTACTTGTTTTTGCAATGATTTTCTGCACAGCATGCGGCGGAAACGGCAATGAAGGCACAACCGAGAATCCCAATGCAACTCCCTCAAGCCAGATGATGGCAAAGGTTAAAGTCGGCACAGGCGGAAACACAGGCACATACTACGGCTTCACAACCGCTGCCTGCCAGCTCCTTAACACAGACAGCTATACTTTCGAGGTTCTTTCAACCGGCGGTTCACAGGCAAACATTGAAGGCATCGAAGACGGTGACTATCAGATGGCTATCGTTCAGAACGATGTTATGAACTATGCATATGCAGGCACAAACGGCTTCAGCAGCCAGATTCAGTCATTCTCCGCTATCGGCTGCGTATATCCCGAAGTTTGCCAGATTATTGCAACTGAAGCATCAGGCATCAAAACAGTAGCAGACCTTAAGGGTAAGAATGTTGCTGTAGGTGACGCAGGTTCAGGCGTTTATTACAATGCAACCCAGATTCTTGCTGCTGCAGGAATTGATATTGATAAGGATATCAACAAAACAGCCGCTTCGTTCGGTGATGCTGCTACCCAGCTTAAAGACGGCTCAATCGATGCAGCATTTATCACTGCAGGCACTCCCACTCCCGCTATAACAGAGCTTGCAACCTCAACAGGCGTTATCGCTGTTGACCTTGGCGAAGAAGTTATTTCGAAGCTTATGAAGGATTATCCTTTCTATGCAAAATATGAAATGACAAGCGTAGACTATGATTTCATTTCTGAACCGGTTAATACCGTTGCTATCATGGCAACCTTCGTTGTTTCAAATGAAATGAGTGAAGACCAGGCATATCAGATTACAAAGAGCCTTTGGGAAAAGCAGGCAGATATAGCTGCTGCACATGCAAAGGGTAAGGAAATGAACACAGATATTGCTGTTTCAGCTATCGGTGATGTACCTCTTCATCCCGGTGCAGAGAGATATTATAAAGAAGCAGGTATAATTGCATAAAATCCGCATCATTGATTTTTAAAGAAATGCCGCGATTTAAACAATTGCGGCATTTTTGTTGTATCAGAAAATAATCAGGAAAGGGGTAAAATGCAATGAGTGAAGCTGTTAAAAATGATATTGACCTTGATGTTGTTGATTCCGACAGCATAATGCAGGAATTTGACCGCGAGAGCAATGTCAGAGTTTTTACCGGTTGGAGAAAAAAGATTATAACCGCACTTATGGCGGCATTCAGCCTTTATATGATTTCGATGGCTCTTATTTTTCCCACCGCTACCAAATACACAAAGCTTACAACGTTTATGGCGTTTATTGCTTTTATCGGTTTTTTAATCTTCCCTGCGTATAAAGCGCAGACCAAGAAAATAAATCATGTTCCTTTTTATGATATCATTCTGGCAGTGGCAAGCTCCGGATGCTTCCTTTATTACACGATTTTTCAGGAAGATATCATAATGATGAGCAAGCGAATAGGAACTCTCGAAATTATCATTGCCCTTATAGCGATAATTTTGCTTGTTGAGCTTGTTCGGCGTGCGGTAGGTTTACCGATTATTTTTGTTGCAGGCGCATTTGTTTTATATGCGGCAATAAAAGCTTATACGGATAATCCCAATACGGCGTTGAGAAATCTTATGTACGGCTTGTTCTATGATGTTTCAAATGGCATGTTTTCAACGCCTGTTTATGTTTGCACAACCTTTATCGTGCTTTTCATTATCTTGGGTGCATTGCTTGAAAAAACAGGAATCGGAACATTTTTTGTTGACCTCGCGAATTCAATTGCAGGCGCATCAATCGGCGGCCCTGCAAAGGTTGCGGTTATTTCGAGTGCGCTTGAAGGAATGTATTCCGGTTCTTCGGTTGCAAATACCGTTGGCAGCGGCTCTATAACAATTCCGTTGATGAAAAGAACGGGCTATAAGCCCGAATTTGCGGCTGCTGTTGAAGCAGCGGCATCAACGGGCGGTCAGATAATGCCGCCTATCATGGGTGCTGCAGCATTCCTTATGTCTGAAATGACAGAGGTGCCTTATTCAAAAATTGCTGTTGCGGCAATTCTGCCCGCAGTTCTCTATTTCATGGGAATTTTCCTTATGATTCACTTTGAAGCCAAAAAGCTTGGTCTTAAGGGTCTTCCCAAGGAAGCTATTCCCAATTTCTTCAAGCTTATGCTTAAGAACGGATATCTTCTTCTGCCCATCGTTGTTCTTGTTATCTGCATGAACTATTTCAGCGCAGGTGTATCGGCTTGCTTTGCTATTCTTGTATCGCTTATTGTAAGCCTTGTTCCCAAAGAAATAAACAAGAAAACAGCGTGGAGATTGCTCCTTCCCTTGATTCCCGTAGCAGTTACTCTCGGAATCTGGCTTCCCTTCGGCACAAAGAACATGCAGATTGCGGTGTTCGCAGGCATGGCAGTCTGTGCTCTTCTTTCATTTGTTTCAAAGGGTCATTCTGCACTTGACCCGCAGACGGTTATCGGCTCGCTTGAAAACGGTGCGAAGAATACCGTCGGTGTTGCCGTTGCATGCGGTATGGCAGGCCTTATTTCCGGCGTTGTAACAATGACGGCTCTTGGTCAGCTGCTTATTAATACTCTTGTTCCCATTGCTGAAAACAGCACGTTCCTTGCACTTGTTCTTACGATGCTTTGCTGCATTGTTCTCGGTATGGGTGTTCCGACAACGGCAAACTATGTTATCATGGCAACTATAACGGCGCCTATTCTTATCAAGATGGGTATTCCGATGCTTGCTGCCCATATGTTTGTTTTCTATTTCGGTATTGTTGCAGATATAACTCCGCCTGTTGCTCTTGCGGCATATGCAGGCTCTGCGATTGCCAAATCCAATCCGCTGAAAACAGGTGTAACCGCAACCCGCCTTGCGATAACGGCGTTTATTGTTCCCTACATATTCGCCTACAGTCCCGAAATGCTTATAGGTATTGATACGGGTGTTGCAACTCCATGGTACAGCATTGTTCTTCTTGTTATAACTGCTGTTTGCGGAATTTATATCATTTCCGCAGGCATGGAAGGATATATGTATAAGAGCATGCCTTTGTGGGAGAGAATTATGGCTCTTGCAGGCGGCTTGCTGATGATTATTCCCGGTTGGGAAACCGATATTGCAGGCTTTGCACTTATGATTATTCTTATGCTTCTTCAAAAAGCAGGTCAAAAGCGAGATGAGCATAAAGCTGCTTCAAAGGCGGCATAAACAAAAACAAAACTCCGAGGTTATCAAACCTCGGAGTTTTTTAATTTATCAAGATATTCTTTATCTTTTTTAGTCAGTTCTGCTTTTTCAAGCATATCGGGTCTGCGTTCGAGTGTTCGTTTAAGGCTTTGTTCACGTTGCCATTTCTGAATGTTGGCGTGATGTCCGGAGATAAGTACATCGGGCACTTTTTCGCCATGCCACTCAAAGGGACGTGTGTACTGCGGATATTCAAGCAATCCTGAATAATGGCTTTCAAGAGTGAACGCATCTTCATTGGCAAGAACACCCGGCAGCATTCTTGAAATGCTGTCTGCAAGTATAAGTGCGGGCAGCTCGCCGCCTGTAAGCACATAGTCGCCGATTGAGATTTCTTCATCAACTATTTCGTCGATTACCCTCTGATCGATGCCTTCATAATGACCGCAGAGCAGAGCGATGTTATCAAGCCTTGAAAGCTCCTTGACCTTTTCCTGTGTCAGAGTTGTACCCTGCGGGGAAAGATAGATAAGATGGGGCTTTGCACCCGTTTCCTCGCAGAGAGCGGCATAGCAGTCATAAACAGGCTGAGTCTGCATTATCATTCCCGTGCCGCCGCCATATGGCGCATCGTCAACACGGTTGTGCTTATCAAGGGTATAATCTCTGATATTACGGCAGTTGATTTCAACACAGCCGTTGGCTCTCGCTCTGCCGATAATGCTTTCGCCTAAAACGCTTTCGCACATTTCGGGGAAAAGGGTTAAAATATCAATCCTCATCGTCAAAAATACCTTTCAGCGGTCTGATAACAACACGGTTTTCGGCAACATCGGTTTCGATAACAACATCGGGTATGGATGGAATAAGATATTCTTTGCCCTTGCTGTTCTTTATGTGCCATACGTCATTTGCTCCTGTTTCGCTCGCATCTGTCAGCGTGCCGTAAACCTTTTCGGGATTATCAGCATCATAAACCGTGCAGCCGATAAGCTCGGCAATGAAGTATGTGCCATCGGGAAGCTTCGCATCGCTGCGCTTCATATAGAGCACCTTGCCGCGCATTTTCTGCGCCTTTTCAACGGTATCTATATCCTTAATCGACAACAAAACAATGTTGCCGTGCGGCCTCGCAGCTTTAATCTGCGCCGCACAGCTTCCATTGCTGTCATAATATAAGGTTTTAAACTTTGTTACGAATTCAGGTGAATCGCACCACGGATTAAGGCGCATTTCGCCTCTTATGCCGTGAGTGCCTACGATTTCACCGATTTCAAGAAATTCTTTAATCAATTTCTACAACAACCCTTGCATTCTGACGAGTCGCAGCGGCACGCATAACAGTGCGGATAGCCTTTGCGATTCTGCCCTGCTTGCCGATAACTCTGCCCATATCGTCCTCACCAACGTGAAGATGATAAACAACAGTGCCGTCCTCGGCAGGCTCATCAACGGTAACAGTTACCGCTGCGGGGTCGTCAACAAGACCCTGAGCAATGCTGACAAGTAAATCTTTCATTGTTAAACCTCTGGTTCTTTAAGGATTAAAGAACGCCTTCCTTCTTAAGGATAGCCTTAACAGTGTCTGTGGGCTGAGCGCCGTTAGCAATCCACTGCTTTGCCTTTTCAGCGTCTACCTTAACCTCTGTGGGGTTAGCAACGGGGTTGTAAGTGCCGATTTCCTCGATGAATCTGCCGTCACGGGGATATCTTGAATCTGCAACAACGATGCGATAGAAGGGAGCCTTCTTTGCGCCCATACGACGAAGTCTGATTTTTACTGCCATGATAAATTCCTCCAAAAATAAAATATACAAATTA
>JBGVNA010000072.1:0-8924 GCA_045125175.1 Acutalibacteraceae bacterium | reverse complement strand
TCATCAAGATTGATAACCAAATCACCTTTAACATATGAAATAACATTAAAAAGAACATACGAAACCACAACAATGGCGGTCAAAGCAATAACACTGATTATTCCCATGAACACCATTGAGGATTTGGTAAGTTCCTTTTTTTCTTTCTTTTTGCCTTTGGCGTTGCTCAAAATAATCAAACCTCCTTATAGAAGTTTATGTAGAAAAATTATAATTGATAGAAATTAAAATAATTTAACCAAATTATTAATAAATTCTTATTTCAGCTTGTCCTTGAATTTAATTTGGTTTGAAACAAAGCCGACTAAAAGCAATATAATCCATATGGGTAAAAATACTATAAGAATAATTATTCCAAAAATTAAAATCGGTAAGCCCTTTCGGCTTTTCTTTACCGTTTCAGCAACTTTATTCCATTCAAGCTTTCCAAAGTCTTTTTCGTAAGATATAAACGGATAAATCATTAAATCAGCTTTATAGGAATCAATTTTAGGGTTATAAAGCAACGGTTTAATAAGATCTGCTGAGCTTGAAGAAACCTTTGTTATTTTATTCAAATCAATATGGAGCGTTTTTAAAATACTATCAATAATATTCAAAAAACCGATTGTGATTTTATACTGCGGTGTTTCAGGAGAATATTTGCTCTCTCCACCAAACAGATTTAAAACAAGCTCCGAAATAAAATCAACAACCTTGATATTTTTTATTTCAGCATAATCGGCGGGCTTAAGACCCGTTTCACGCTTTGTCCACTTTGCAACAGTGCTGAATTTCAGCGAGTTGAGAAATTTAAATATCGGTTTTATTATCCAACCGAACTTATAAACAAGTTTAGGCTTTATGCTGATTGCTGTAACCATATCAGCAAGCTTGTCTATATCCTCCCCCGCAGTTTTTATCATACCTTTGATAACGCCTATAAGCTGTTCTTCAAGAACAAAACGCAGCTCTTTGCCCTGCTTTTTAAAAGATTCGGGAGTATTTATAAATTCGGTATCCACCTTCACGACACCGTTTTCTGGGTCAAATGTAACATTTCTCATTGCACCGGGATAACCTATCGGAGAAGAGGTGCAAATATCATAAAGAACATTACCAAGCTCACTTTGATAAGCGGAAATATTATGAATGTGTGTATGACCGGTAAATATAAACTGAACACCGATATCGGCAAGTTGCTGAATTCTCATTTTATAATCACCCAGCATATCGCCTTTGCCGATAATTTCATATAACGGTGACGGTGCAATCAGCGGATGGTGGGTCATTGCTATAATAAATTGGTTTTCCTCTTTTGCTTTAGCCGCATGTTCTTTAATCCAATCAAAGCATTCATCAGAAAAACCGCTTTTGCCGCTGAGATTGCTGTCATCATTAAGTGCAAAAAGCCTGTAGCCGTCACAAAGCTGAAGAACATAAGACATGCTGGGCTGATGAACTGCAATTGCTTCATCAGGACCAAACTCACGGTACATATCAAAAAGCAAATCACGTGTGGCCGTAGGAACATGATATCTGTTTTCGCCGTTATATCCGTCTGTTACTCCGCTATTTCGAAAGTCGTGAGTTGCTGTTATAACATAAACTTTTTTGCCTTTTGCTTTTAAATCACGCAGCATAGCAATAAATTCTTTGTGTGCGTTAAGTTCGCCGTTATTTGTAACATCACCACTGATAAGAACAATATCGCTTTTATTTTCAGAAACAATCTGATCAAATGCCGATTGAAGCACCTCACCACTCTCAGCAAGAAGCTTTTGACTTTTTAAATTTGCAAGATCATATGCCTTTCCGCTTGTTCCGTTTTCTTTGCAATAATAGTGTGTGTCGGTAAGAACGGAAACGGTAAGTGGAGAAAGATTCATTATTTTTCATTCCTTCCGGCAATATCTACAAGATTTTTATAGCTTATTGCCATTGACTCTCTGGGGTCGATTTCACATATATCCTGCTCAATAACAATATATTTAACACCTGCATCCTTGCATTTATTATATATTGCATCAAGATTAAGGTTACCCGTACCAACCTCAACAAATTTAGGAGTATGATCAACAATTCCATAATCCTTGAAATGGCAAACTTTCATTCTGCCTGAAATTTTTTCAATATAATCGCAAGGATTTACACCGCCAAACTGAAACCAATAGGTATCACCGATAAAGCTGAATTCTTCAGGTTTGGTATCCTCAATCAGCATATCAAAAATGCGGCGTCCGTTATCAAGCTTCGCAAATTCAAACGCATGATTATGATATGCAAATTGCAACCCGTTAGCATGCATTTTTTTGCCGATTTCACTTGTGATTTTTATAAATTCTTTAACAGCTTCAGCATCTTTTCTGTATACATCAGGCATTGCTCCGATTCCAAGAGTATCGCAGCCCATCATTTTGTGTTCTTTCATAACAGTTTCGAGATCGCTCTGCATTCTGTCAAATGATGTGTGTGTAACGCAAACATCCATATTATATTTTTCAACAAGATATGCAACTTTTTCGGCGGGAATGGGACCAATACCGGAAATTTGAATAACATTGATTCCTATGCTGTTAAGATATTTAAATGTTTCTTCACAGTCTTCATATGTTTTGATATAGTCGCGCAAAGTAAAAAGCTGCGCACCAAGTTTTATTGAACCCATTATAATTCACCTCAATATATATTTATTATATTATATATCTTTTTAATATAATATGCAAGTTGTATCTTCATTATAAATCCGTTTATTTTGCGTTTTTTCGGCATTTCAATACCCCAAAAGAAATATACTTAAGATTGCGGGGTGATTTTATGTTAAATATTATAATGGATATTATTTCAAAAGGGTTTCTTTTTTTCGCGCTCCATATCAAAAACAACGGTAGTTCGTTCCCACCTGCTTTGTCAGCAAAAGAAGAAAGAGAATACCTAAAAAAATATCGTGAAGGCGATTTACAGGCAAAAAATATAATTATTGAACACAATCTCCGTCTGGTAGCACATATTATAAAAAAATATTATTCCAATTCAAATGATCAAGATGATTTAATTTCAATCGGCACAATTGGACTTATAAAAGCTGTTAATTCATTTGATGAAAACAAGGGCATAAAACTTGCAACATATGCTTCAAAATGCATCGAAAACGAAGTGCTGATGTATTTCAGAGGTCAAAAAAAATGCTCTCAGGATATTTCTATCAATGAACCTATTGATTCTGACAGTGACGGAAATCCTTTGACTCTTATGGATATAATTTGCGTAGAAGATAATATTGCCAATGAAATTGATGATAAGATTCAGATTAATAAACTTTATAAATATATTGAAGGAATTGACGATGAGCGAGAAAAAAATATTATAGTTCTTCGATACGGGCTTTACGGCTGCACACCGTTAACACAAAAACAAATTGCAGATAAGCTAGGAATTTCACGCTCATATGTCAGCAGAATAGAAAAAAAAATTCTTGAAAAATTAAGAAAAAAATTCATTCAAAAATAAAAAAGCTGCTCCGAACGGAACAGCTTTTAATGTTTAGATTTTATTAGCCGACAAAAAGAACGATGAGCGTTGAAACAAGCGAAAGAATGAAGAAAGCAATTGCAAGAACCTTAGTAATCTTTACAAGCTTCTGTTCAGCAGTTTTACTCTTACCCTTACCGAGAAATGTTTCTGCACCGCCTGCAATTGCGCCTGAAAGACCCGCTGAACGACCTTCCTGAAGAAGAACGATTGCAACAAGAGCAAGAGATGTAATGATAAGAACTATGCCTACTACGATTTCATACCACTGCATAGGTAAATGACCTCCAAAAATTATTTTACTTATGGATTTTAACACATATCACAGTTAAATGCAAGATGTTTTTTTAATTTATTTGGAAAAAAGTGCTTTGTATTTCAAAATTATAAAGGGTAAAGCTATGTTTGCAGAGAAAAACATCAGTTGCGTTTGCGAATTTCTCTGTCTGAGCTGTCAACGGCTTTATAAGAAAGATTTTTCGCTGAATGTTTATGCACATAAATCATATTTATTTGATATTGCTTTTCGCTTTGATTTTTGCGCATATACAAGCGAAAGATTACGTTTTAATACCGTTATGCTCTAACCGTTCAAGGTGGGGAAGCCCGACCATGAACGGTTTTGTTTTTTATTCTTCGGCATTAAAAGTAATCTGCTCAGCCTCATCCTCACTACTGAGTAATGCACCTGCTGCAGGAAGATTCTTTGCTTTATATCTGTATGACTTCGCAAACTCTCCCTCACGATATTCTCTTGCCGCCATGAGTCTGTGACCCTTTTTGAGAGTCAACACACTGACACCGATGGTATCCTTTGTTGTTTTGGGCAGAATAACAGCGGTGTTGATCAGAAGATGTCTGCCTGCACTCGAAACAACAACGAGCTCTTTATCTTGCTCAATATGCATAATGGCGGAAACGGGAGATTTATCAGAAAAAGCTTTAATGAGCTTTTTACGTTTAGTAACAGTCTGATATGCTTTTAAATCCACTTTGGCAACCTTACCGTTTTCAAAGAAGAAAAGCATATAACCGCTGTAATCACCTGTTACAGCCATATAAAGAGTTGTTTCGCCCTCTTCCATTTCAAGCTTTGCAGGAATATAATCACCAAGAACGCTCGCCTTTGAATCATCAAAGGCTGCAGCCGATGTTTTATAAACCTGACACTTATTTGTAAAGAACAAAAGCTCTTTTGCATTAGTGGTATCAAAAGTCTGAGCTATTTCATCGCCATCTTTAAGCTTTTGCGCACCGCTCATTCGCAATGAAAGCGGAGTAATTTTTTTGAAATATCCGTCTTTGGTAAAGAAAAGATGGACGGGATAATCAGGAACTTCTTCTTCAACAGGCGATTCATCAATTTCCGAAGAATAAATTATCTGTGTTTTTCTGGGTTTAGCATATTTTTTAATAACTTCTTTAAGCTCAAAAATGATGATTTGCTTAATTCTTTTTGCATTTTCAAGGATATCATTCAAATCTTTTATAGCCGTCTCAAGTTTTTCGATATCCTGCAAACGTTTAAGGATATATTCTTTATTAAGATGGCGAAGTTTGATTTCAGCAACATATTCAGCTTGGATTTTATCAATTTTAAAACCAATCATAAGATTGGGAACAACCTCAGCCTCTTCCTCTGTGTTTCTGATTATTTTTATTGCTTTATCAATATCAAGCAAAATCTTTTCAAGACCTCTGAGGAGATGAAGCCTGTCTGATGCACGCTTTAAATCAAACGCTGTTCTTCGTCTGACACAATCACTTCTGTAGTCTATCCATTCTTTAAGCAAATCCGAAACACCGAGGACTTTAGGTGAACCTTTTATAAGAACGTTAAAATTGCAGGAAAATGTATCCTGAAGAGGCGTTGAATCGAAAAGCTTCTTCATAAGCTTTTCGGGATCAGTTCCTTTTTTGATATCGATTGTTATTTTCAAACCGCTTTTATCGGTTTCATCACGGATATCACTTATCTCCTTAATTGAACCGGCTTTAATTTTTTCGATTATTCTATCGATAATTGCTTCAGATGTTGTTGTAGGAGGAATTTCAGTAACATCAATGCAATTGTTTGATTTATCGTAAGAATATTTCGCTCTTACCTTAAATCCTCCCCTGCCTGTTTTATAGATGTTTTCCATCTCATCTCGATTATAAACCAGGTATCCGCCGCCTGCAAAATCAGGCCCTTTGAGAGTTTCGATAACATCATGCTTGGGATTTTTGAGAAGCTCAATAGTTGCATTGCAAACTTCTTCAAGATTAAACGAACAAATCGAGCTCGCCATGCCTGCAGCAATACCTGTGTTTGCATTTACCAGAACACTGGGATAAGTAACAGGCAAAAGCACAGGCTCTTTCATTGTGTTATCATAGTTATCAACAAAATCAACAGTATCTTTATCAATATCAGCAAAAAGTTCCGTGCAGATTTTATCAAGCTTCGCTTCGGTATATCGGGATGCAGCCCACATCATATCTCTTGAATATGCTTTACCGAAGTTACCTTTCGAATCGACATAAGGATGAAGCAAGGCCTCGTAACCTTTTGAAAGACGAACCATGGTTTCGTAAATTGCAGCATCGCCATGAGGATTAAGTTGCATCGTTCTGCCGACTATATTTGCCGATTTTGAGCGATTACCGGTCAGCAGACCCATTTTATACATAGTATAAAGAATTTTTCTGTGTGAAGGCTTGAAGCCGTCAATTTCAGGAATAGCTCGGGACATGATAACACTCATTGCATACGGCATAAAGTTAAGCTCAAGTGTATCAACAATCTGCTGATTAACAATATCACCTGCACCTAAAATATGCGTTTTATCATCAAGAGTTTCAACAGGTCTTTCACTGCCCTTTTTTGGTTTTTTAGCCATATTTTTTAACTCCGTTTTTCAAATTATGAAACATCAGCCATATCGATATAAAGATGACCGTTCTGAGTAATATGCTCTTTTCTGCCCGCAAGGTTATCGCCAAGAAGCAAATCAAATTTTTCTGCTGTTTCCTGAGCAAATGACGGCTCGATTTTAATAAGACGTCTTGTAGCAGGATTCATTGTCGTGAGCCACATCATGTCAGGGTCATTTTCACCAAGACCTTTTGAACGTTGAATGGTGTATTTTTTATTTCCTATTTCGGCAACAGCATCTGCCTTTTCTTTTTCGGTATAAGCAAACCACGTTTCATCACCGCATGTGATTTCATAAAGCGGTGATTCAGCAATGAATACTTTTCCTTCTTCAAAAAGAGTAGGCATAAGTCTGTATATCATTGTAAGGATAAGAGTACGAATGTGGAAACCGTCAACATCGGCATCGGTACATATAATTATCTTGTTCCAACGAAGCAAATCAAGATTAAAAGATATCATATCTTTGCCTTTTTTTTGTTTTGAACCAACTTCAACACCGCAACCGATAACTTTGATTAAATCAGTAATAATATCGCTTTTGAAGATTCTGTCATATTCAGATTTAAGACAATTAAGAATTTTACCTCTTACCGGCATAATAGCCTGAAACTCAGAGTTTCTTGACTGCTTACAGGCACCTAACGCAGAATCACCCTCAACAATAAAGAGCTCTCTTATTTCAACATCCTTGCTGCGGCAGTCTACAAACTTCTGAATTCGATTTGTAAGATTACCTACATTCTGAATAAGCGATTCTTTAAGACCCTGTCTTGTTTTTTCTGCCTTAACACGGCTTCTCATATTAATGAGCACCTGATCGGCAATTTTATTTGCTTCAATAGGATTTTCAATAAAATAAATTTCAAGCTGATGCTTGATGAAATCCGTCATCGCATCCTGAATAAACTTGTTTGTAATAGCTTTCTTTGTTTGATTGGCATATGAGGTCTGTGTTGAAAATGACGAAATGACCAAAACAAGGCAATCTTCAATATCTTGAAAAGTTATCTTGCTGTCGCTCTTCTGATATTTGCCGCTCTGTTTAAGAAAAGAATCAATTTGAGCAACAAAGCCAAGCCTTGTTGCCTTATCAGGTGAGCCACCGTTTTCAAGAAAGCTTGAATTATGATAAAATTCTTTGAGCTGAACCTTATTCGAAAAAGTAAGCGAAAAATTCATCTTAAGCTTATATTCAGGTAAGTCTTCACGGTCTTTACCCACAGCATCACCATGCCATGTAAGAACAGACGTCAAAGAATCTTGACCAACACATTCTTTAACATAATCCTCAATACCGTTTTCATAGACATACTCAAAAGTCTCAAAGGATTTACCAACCTGATTTTTAAGAATAAAACGAACACCCGCATTAATAACAGCTTGTTTTTTAAGCGTTTCCTGATAATATTCAAGAGGTATATCAATATCTGTAAAAACCTCAAGGTCCGGCAACCATTTGATTCTTGTTCCCGTATCCTTTTTGCTATATTCCTCTTTAATCATATCGCCGACAATTTCACCTTTTTTGAAATTAAGCTGATATCTGAAGCCGCCGGTATGAACTTCTGCCTCCATATAATCGGACGCATACTGCGTTGAACAAAGACCGAGACCGTTAAGGCCGAGAGAATACTCATATGAACCGTTGTTATTAGTATCATATTTGCTGCCGCCATACATTTCACAAAATGCAATCTCCCAGTTATAACGATTTTCCTTTCTGTTGTAATCAACAGGCAAACCTCTTCCGAAATCTTGCACCTCAATTGAATGATCAGCATATCTTGTAACAATTATCTTGTTACCATGGCCCTCTCTTGCCTCGTCAATCGAGTTTGAAATAATCTCAAAAACAGCATGCTGGCAACCGTCAAGACCGTCTGATCCAAAGATAACCGCGGGTCTTTTGCGCACTCTGTCCGGACCTTTGAGCAAGGTCATGCTTTCGTTATTATATTCGGGTTTTTTAGCCATTCGGTCAATCCTCCCAAATTTCGCAAATTTTACCGATACTATTATACCACATATTGAATCAAAGTCAAGTTTTACTACAATCTGTGGTTGACATAATTCTTATATATAACATTATAACTTTCAAATTATCCCATAAAACGGACATAAAAATACCCGACAGAATAAATTGCCGGGCACTAAAACCAATCAAAAAATAATACTCTTCTTTTTTCCGTTTTTGTTAACAGGATGTTCTTTTATTCTGACAATATAATCAAAGTTTATTGCTTCTTCACCGTCACGGGTTCTGACTGTTAACCAATTTTCAGAAATACCTGTTACATTACATTCGAGAACGTTTGAGCTGCTGTTTGAAATATAAACAACACAGTCTTTTCCTACATATCTGTTAAATATGTCATTCATATTGATGCTTCCTTTCTTTCTGCGCTTCTTTATTATTCTTTTTATGTTTTGATTTTTTTCATTTTTAAGAATAACAAAAATAATTATCCAAAGAAAAATTACAGGCAAAAAACTG
>JBGVNA010000071.1:0-3995 GCA_045125175.1 Acutalibacteraceae bacterium | reverse complement strand
CAGAAAATTCATGAATGCCAAAGAAAAGATCATTGGCGGTGATGTTAAAACCGTTCATGAAAAGCCTGTTACGGTTAAGCTTGAAAATGTTTCTTTTACCTACCCGGGTAACGATAAACCGACTCTTAAAAACATCAATCTTGAAATCAAGCCTTATCAAAAAATTGCACTTGTCGGCTATAACGGCGCAGGCAAAACCACACTAACAAATCTTCTTCTCAGACTTTATGACGTAAGCAAAGGAAAAATCACTGTTGACGGTGTTGATATCAAAGAATGGGATATCCCCTCTTATCACGAAAACTTTGCTGCCGTTTTTCAGGATTTCTCGCTTTTCGGAGCAACTGTCGGCGAAAACGTTGCAATGAATAAAAAGCACGACAAAGAAAGAGTTCTTGCAGCGCTCAAAGAAAGCAGCTTTAACAAAGAACTCAAAAACGGAACGGACACAATTCTTCTGCGTGAATTTGATGACAGCGGTCTTTCACTCTCAGGCGGCGAAGCGCAAAAGGTTGCCGTTGCAAGAGCTTTCTATAAGAAATGCCCCTTTGCGATTCTTGACGAACCAAGCGCAAATCTTGACCCCGTTTCGGAATATGCTCTCAACGAGGCAATGTCAAGAGCCGCCGCAGACAAAACAGTTATATTTATTTCTCACAGACTTTCAACAACAGTTATGGCCGATGTTATCTACATGCTTGAAAACGGTGAAATCATTGAAAGCGGTTCCCACGACGAGCTTATGGCTCTCGGCGGAAAATACGCTTATATGTTTAATCTTCAGGCAGAAAAATATCAGGAACACACCGATTTACAGCCTTAACACAAAAGCTCGGAATGTTTTATTAAACATTCCGAGCTTTTATTTTAAAAATATTTTGATATGAATTCCTCAACCGTATCCCAATAAAGCTCATTACCTGCAAATGCTGCGTTTGCGTGGAATGAACCGGGCACGGTGAGCATCTGTTTATCGGTTGCCGAACAGTTATTATAAAGCGGCTGCATCATACGATAAGGCACAAAATCATCGTCTGCTCCATGGATAAAGAGAGTTGGTGTTTTTGATTTTTTAACAGCTTCAATGGGGTCGCACTTTTTGAAATCAAAATTCTTTCGGCGTTTTGAAGCAATGTTTGCGGTATAAACAACCGGAAAAGCAGGAAGATGAAACATCTGCTTTGCCTGATAAACATATTCATCCCAACAGCTTGTATAGCCGCAATCCGCAACTGCGCAAACCACATTTGAGGGAATATCCTCACCTGTAACAAGCATAGTTGTTGCGCTGCCCATTGAAACGCCATGCATGAGAATTTGGGCTTCGGGATTTACGGTAATAATATAGTTTATCCAGTCCTTTATCATTGTTTTATCGTGATAACCCATTGAGCAGTATTTAACTGTATCAGAATCATGCCCAACCATATGGGGCAATATTACGTTAAAGCCCATCGTGTGATATTTCCACGCATAATGTGACATTGAGTCTGTTCCGGCAGAATAGCCGTGAATAACTATTGCCCATTTATTGCTTTGAATTTCGGCAGGGATAAAATCGGCTCGCATGTCTCTGCCGAGCTGTGAATAAACCGTGACAATTTCAGGTTTAACTTCCTTATACCAAGACAATCCGTTCTGATAAATTTCATTTTCTGCCCAGAATTTCTCTTCTTCTTCGTTTCGAAAAAGACCTTTTTCGGCCATTCGTTTCTGAATATTCATGTTAAGAACTGCCTGATACATAACCTCACCGGCAACAAATGCAACTGCACCCGCACCAACGGCTGCACCGAGAAATCTTTTAACCGACTTTTTCATCATCCCTGCACCCTTTCGTTAAGATTACAGAAGAAACTTCTCTATTGCCGCGGCAACTCCGCAATCCTTGGCAGAATCCGTTATGTAATCGGCAATATCAAGAATGCTCTGCTGTGAATTTGCCATTGCAACGCCGACTCCCGCATAATTGATCATGTCCATGTCGTTATTGCTGTCACCGATTGCAATGGTATTTTCTCTTTTAATACCTGTCAGTTCAAGCACTTTTTCAATGCCTGTTGCCTTATTAAGGCCTTTAATAACGCAATCGGCATAAGTTTCAAACTGAAAAACCGTTATTTCATCCTTAAAAAGCTCTTTAAAATCTGAAGGAACTTCAACGCCCATCGCAAGAACCTGGATTTCATCGTCATCCATAACGTGATAATCCTCGGGCTTATTCAAAGGTATCTGAAAATCTGCACGTTTACGAATATCGTTCGAAACTGCATAAACTTTTTTCAGCCCTTCAAAAATGTACCAAAGCTTGCGGTTTTCAAAGGCATATTCGGTTAAACGTCTGATCAAATCCTTGCTCATTGACGCCTGAAACACCGTTTCGCCGTTCATGATAATCATAGCTCCGCTGCCGCAAATAACGCCGTCAACATTGAATTGACTGCTGAGCACTTCGGGTATATTTCCGAGAGACCTGCCTGTGTTGATAAACACCATATGCCCCTTTTCTCTTGCTGCGGCAATAGCCTTTTGGTTACGCTCGTGAATAATAAAGCTGTCACTCAGAAGCGTGCCGTCAATATCGAGAAACACCGCACATCTTTCTTCGGGATTAACCATGATTATGCCTCAATCTTATGGAATATTTTCTTACCCTTCTTAACAACGATGGGGTTAGTCTTAAGATCTGCCTGTGCAAAGCTCATTGCAAAATCGGTTACCTTAGCATCGTCAACCGAAATACCGCCCTGCTGAACAAGACGTCTGCCTTCGCCTCTTGACTTTGTAATTTCCGCTTTCATGAGTATATCAAGAATATCTATCATGCCGTCTGTGAAATCTGCATCAGCAAGAGTTGTTGAAGGCATGTTGCTGAGGTCTGCCGCACCGCTGAAAATAGCCTTTGCAGCCGCCTGTGCCTTTTCTGCTTCCTCTTCACCGTGAACAAGCTTTGTGAGCTCATATGCAAGGATTTCCTTGGCGGTGTTGAGCTGGCTGCCCTCCCAGCTATCCATAGCATCAATTTCTTCAAGCGGAAGGAAAGTGAGCATACGGATGCACTTGAGAACATCTGCATCAGCAACATTGCGCCAATACTGATAGAATTCATAAGGTGAGGTTTTGTTGGGGTCAAGCCAGACTGCACCCGAAGCGGTTTTACCCATCTTCTTACCCTCTGAATTGAGGAGAAGAGTGATTGTCATTGCATAAGCATCTTTACCGAGCTTTTTACGGATAAGCTCTGTACCGCCGAGCATATTTGACCACTGATCATCACCGCCGAACTGCATGTTACAGCCGTATTCTTTATAAAGATGATAGAAGTCATAGCTCTGCATAATCATATAGTTGAATTCAAGGAACGAAAGACCTTTTTCCATTCTCTGCTTGTAGCATTCCGCACGGAGCATGTTATTAACTGAGAAGCATGCGCCAACCTCACGGAGAACATCAACATAATTGAGATTGAGAAGCCAGTCGGCATTGTTAATCATCATTGCCTTACCCTCGCCGAATTCGATAAATCGGCTCATCTGCTTTTTGAAGCACTCAACGTTATGCTCAATAGTTTCCTTTGTAAGTACCTGACGAAGGTCGCTTCTGCCGGAGGGGTCGCCAATCATGCCTGTGCCGCCGCCGAGAAGAGCAATGGGTCTGTTGCCTGCCATCTGAAGGCGCTTCATAAGGCAAAGAGCCATGAAGTGACCTACATGAAGGCTGTCAGCCGTGGGATCAAAGCCGATATAAAAAACAGCCTTGCCGTTGTTGATAAGATCTCTGATCTCCTTTTCATCCGTTACCTGTGCAATAAGTCCTCTTGCAACAAGTTCTTCATAAATCTGCATATTAAAACATCCTTTCGGTATTATTTACATTTTGTTTTATTTATTATATAAAAATGTATTTTTTTGTCAACTGTTATTTTACGTATTTAAGCCATTCTTCCGCTATGAGCATATGGCCTGCAATGCTGGGATGTGTTCCGTCCCAAACAA
>JBGVNA010000070.1:0-5288 GCA_045125175.1 Acutalibacteraceae bacterium | reverse complement strand
AAGAGAGTAGGCTTTATTAAAGCTGTTTTTGAAACTTTCAAGGTCTTCACCCGTAAGCCCTGCAATAAGATCAATATGAATGTGCATGTTATTGAAACTTATAAGTCTTTTTATGTTTTTAACAAGTTTTTTTGTGTCGGTTTTTCTGTTGATTATCTTTAATGTTTCCTCGTTGAATGACTGCATACCGATTTCAAGCTGTACTGCACCAATAGGCATTGACGATAAAATCTCAAGTGTGCTTTCCTTTAAAATATCTCCTGCAATTTCAAAATGGAAACATACATTCTTTGGGATTTCTTTGCCGTAATTTTCTTTAATGAAAAGCAAAATTTCGTTGGCCCTTTCTGCATTTGCGTTAAATGTACGGTCAACAAATTTCACCGTCTGTGTTCCGCTGTTCGAAAGTCTGATTATATCATTTTTTACTCTTTGTATATCAAAGAAACGAAGCGATGAACATCTTCCCGAAAGACAGAAAGCGCATCGGTAAGGGCAGCCTCTGGCAGTTTCAATGTAAGAAATTCTGCCGTTGAGATTTTTGAAAAATTCTTCACAAAACGGTGACGGGGGAGTATCCGTATATTTTTTTCGGGTACTGAGATGATTTCGTCATTTTTTCTGTATGTGAGTCCAGATACAAGGCTCAGATCACCGTTCAAATTATTGAGAAAATCGGGAAAACACCATTCGCCTTCACCTGAAAGCACAAAATCCGTAAATTCGTATTTTTTAAGGATATCTTTCGGACGGTATGACACTTCGGGACCGCCAAGAACAATTTTGCAATCATGGTTTCTTTTTATGATTTGGCAAATTTCGAGAGTTTTTGTAATGTTCCATATATAACAGGAAAAAGCTACGACATGGGGTTTTTCATCTATGATTTCTTTTGCAAAGGTTACTGCGTCACCGTTGATTGTGTTTTCCATAACCAAAGTATCATATGTGTTTTTTGAAAATTCACGAACCCCTGCAAGCAGACACCATGGAGAAAGCGAAGCATGGACGTATTTTGAATTAAGACAAGAAATAATAACCTTCATATTCTCTCCGTTACATCTCTATAAGCAACTGTACCACTGAGCAACATCAAGCTTCATAAAATTTAGCTGATGATAGGTTGTTGGGGGTTATTAATAGTTAATATCTACGGTTTCACCGATAGCTTTGAGGAGTGAGCCCTCGTGGCTTGACGGAAAATCACAGCTGTAATGCCATATCATAACACCGCCGTAACCGTTATTGATGGCGTACTGCGTTTTTTGACTGATAACTTCAGGGGTGTTGAACCAGAAATCCTTGTTTATTTCATCGCAATGATACCATCCATCCTCGGTCATTTTATCATAACAGCTGTTATAGCCGTACCAATAAGCTGACAGATCTGTTGGCCTTGAATAGAAAGGAAGACCGATATTTATCTTTTCTGCAGGAACGCCCTTATTCTTGAGCTGCTCAATCTGAGCCACGGTATCCTCATAAGTTGCATGCTTTCCGTTTGCGTCAACATAGTCATAAGTCATAAGCTCAAGAGTGTCGATAGCTGCGATAGCACCGAGGGTGAAGAAAACGTTCCATGTGCCGGCTGCAACACCGATGGTGTAGTCATCATGCAGGGTGAGCCTGAGTGAAATAAGGAATCTGTTGAAATAGTGCCATGCATTATCGGTAATCGGGTATTCATAGTCGAAATGAACACCGTCAAAGTCATATTTTTCAAGAATATCTTTAATGTTTTTTTCAAGAACACCGCTTTTGAAGGCTTTATTGTGCTCTGCACTCTGCACCCTCATTTGTTCTTCCCACACATCAGAATCTGTGTTGCCGCGAGGGCCGAGAAGATTGAGCGTAATGTGAACATCTCTGTCACCAATGGCGGTACGAACCGCAGACATAACTCTTTCCATTTTTGCGGCATCATATTCAACCTCACCTTTGTTGTTAAAGGTGGCACATTCAAAAATGATAAGGTCGGTAATGATGTCGAAATCCTCAGAATTAAGGTCAGCTGCAGAATAAACATTGTCACCTCTTAAATAGGTTGTTACCTTGAAATCTTCAACTTTTCCGTCGCAAAGACCGCCAAAGCTGAAGGAACCGGTAATAACTGCAATAACAGAAGTTAAAAAGCTGAGAATTTTCTGAATAATTGTTGCCATAATTTTTGTCTCCTTTTATTCTTTCAAATTATAATTGCACGTTTCATTTTCTGCAGTGACGAAATCTTATGCATGCGCCCCTAATTTGATGATAATTTTATGCATAAAATATATCATAGCTGCGCATTTATGTCAAACATTATAACCTCAGTAGACTTTTTATGGGTTGAAAAAACGCAAGGAAATATAGTGAGATTGATAAATAAGAAACAGAAATGAAGATGATTTATGAATTTTGTTTGTCAAAAACGGATGTCATACAATTCCAATTCATGCAACAAATTTCAGAATAACATAAAACAAGCCGCTCGATTAATCGGACGGCTTGTTGATTATAATTAATTATTGAATGAAATCAGAGTTGATTAATTATATCAAAATGCTCTGTATAAAGGCGTTCAACGTCGGTGTTAACCTTAAAGAATCCGCCTTGAAGCGACATATGGTCACCTTGATAAACAGGCATTATATTCCACACTCCGGGAGTAACATTATCTTTCTCAAAATCCTTTGACGGAGCATGGGAAGGTGATTTTGCAGAAACGGTATTGACGAGGCCATCATTTTCATACCAGCTTTCATCAACAACATAGCCGCCTGAAGTTGTGCCTTTAAGCATGCCTGTTTCATCGGCACTGCTTTGAAAAAGGATTTCCATTCTGCCTTTATCGGCAATAAAAGTACCATCGCTTTTTTGAGTTGTTGCTGTGCAAGAAATTGAGAAATAATATGTATTTTTGTCAGTAACCATATTTCTGTTGATTTCTATGGCATGGTCAATAAACATATCGTAAGCAGCAGTATCGGTGTTATCGGGCATCGTGTTTTCCAAACCGTAAGCCGTTTATTTGTTTTTTCTTTCAATAAAGAAATTTATATTTATCTGTTCAATTTTATCCAACAGCTTTACATCTTTACATATTGTATATCATATTAAATAAAAAATTAACAGCCAATTGTGAAGGAATACCTTGTTCGTTACAAAGAAAGATTTAAGGCTGAATATTATCAGACAAAAATCAACTATAAAAAGCTTCACAGGATGGTTGTAAAATACGAAGCAGGAACGCTCAAATTCACCCCAGATGCAGTCTTGAGTTTCTTAAAGAGCAGAAGAAGTATATGTGATTCTATCTCAAAAATCATCGCCCTGCACTCTGGAACCGATTCGTTTTAGGAGACACGCTCGATGACCACCTTCACGAAATTGATTCCGAAGCTCAGACTCGCTTTGATACTCTTCTTCCCCTCTACTGTGAAAGATACAGTGTGACAGAAGAACTCAAAGCAACCGACCAGATGGAATGGGTCAGAAGAATGAATAACATTGTCAACGCAATCGAAGAAATCATTTTTTACAGAATAGTTTACAGATAATATCATTGAAAAAGCCGACGGGGTTTTAATCCGTCGGCTTTGGTGTTATTAGGTTGTTAATTTGTTAAGTTCAGTAACTGAAAATTTTTGAGAAGAGCCAGAGAATGCCGTTGTATTTTCAGGTGAGGCAATCCCAGATGAGGTAGAAGAAGCGGAGCGAGAAATATTCTTTGGGAGTGTTGATGATTTCGATGAGCTTTTCAGCCTGAGCCTTATACTCGTTAAGCTTTGCTTTCTCTGTTTCGCCCATATTCTCGTCTGCAAGGAGTTCGTCAATCTTTGCTTTGAGAGCTTCAATATCATCTTCCCAGAACTTTGTTACTCTTTCTTCGTCAAACTTTTCGAGTTCAACTGCGATGTCTGCAACATTCTTTTCTGCTGCTGCGATTTCTTCAAGGAGAACTTCGAAGCCTGCCTTGATTTCTTCGTATTCAGCCTTCTGCTCGTCGGTGAGGTTATCGGGGTTAACCGCTTCGATTTCAGCAATTTTATCTTCGATTGCTGCCTTGTCGTCACTTGTTACGGTTTCGGGGTTATATTCGTTTTCGATATCCTTGATTTCTTCAAGCTTTTCTTCTGTTTCAGCAATCTTATCTTCAAGACCTTCGATATCCTTAATCATTTCTTCAAGGGCGATCTTTTCGTTTTCGGTGGTATTGTCGCTGTCGATAAGATTCTGAACATCTTCTTTGAGCTGTGCAAGGTCTTCGCTGTCGGCTGACTTGACAGTTTCTTCGTCATAGGACTTAACGGCTTCATCAACCTTCTTGATTTCCTCTGCAACCTCTGCGAGCTTTTCAACGAGATCATCTATTGCCTTTTCGGTTTCTTCAAGAGCAGCCTTTTCATCTTCGGTGATGTTATCGCCGTCTGTGAGAGCCTTTATATCCTCGATGAGCTTGCCGAGTTCGGGAACATCATCTGATGTTACTGTTTCTTTATCGTAGCCGTTTACAGCTTCGTCAATTTTTTCGATTTCTGCGGCGATTTCGTAAATCTTTGCTTTGAGATTTTCAATTCCGTCAAGGATATCTTCAAGCTTCTGTTTCTCTTCATCGGTGAGGTTGAAGCCGTAGCGGTCCTTGATTTCGTTTACCTTGCTGACAATCTCATCAAGAGCAGGAATATCGCTTGATTTGACTGTATCTTCGCTGAAACCTGCATAATCTTCTTCAACGTCTGCAATTGCCAGCTCAATGCTGTTGATAACTCGGAGCATATCCTCGCAAGCTTCCTTGGTATCTGCCCATTCGTTCTTTGTGTCATCATCTGCAATATCGGTTACTGCGTTGTTGAGCTGGTCAAGAACATATTCAAGGCTTGCTCTATCCGTTGATTTAACGTTCCATTTTACAATGTCACCATCTGCCACTCTGTCAAGGTGAGAAATGCATTCGTCATCGAGCGCTATTTCATAGGCAATCTTTGCTTCGCCCGTGAAGTTGCCCGTACCTGTTACTGTGAGCAGATATACGCCGACGTTTGTTGCCTTGTTGCCGCTGACTGTATATGTTGCTTCGGGAGCTGTACCCGTCGGAATAACCTTTTCAACGGTCTGTGTCTGCTCTTTGCCGTTATATGTGAGAGGATCACCGAGAATGATGAATCCGTCGGAAATATCTTTTGCGGTGATATCTGCGGTTGCCTCAACAAAGTAGTCGGGTGCGATATATTCGCCGCCTTCGGGGAACATATAATTATTTGCATCCTCACCGGTTACGTTATAAACTATGGGAACAAACCAATCTG
>JBGVNA010000069.1:0-11890 GCA_045125175.1 Acutalibacteraceae bacterium | reverse complement strand
CTTTTCTGCTGATGTCCCTTGCATAAAGCTCGTTGATTACATTTCTTATCGGTGCAAATTCGTTGTCACCGTCTGCACTGTCAACTCCGTCATTTATTGCAATGAACCGGACATTTTTCTGCGGAAAGTAGTTGTCGGTATAGTAGCCTACTTCAAGATAGTTTCTTCCCAGACGGGACATATCTTTTACGATTATCGTTGAGATATATCCGAGTTCAATATCCTCAATCATCTGCTGAAATGCGGGACGGTTGAAGTTTGTTCCCGTATATCCGTCATCTACATAAACTCTCGGATTCTGAAAACCGTTATCCTTAGCGTACTTCTGCAATAACTTTTTCTGAGATGTGATTTGTCAAGGGTATTTTTTGCAAAAAATATTTTTATGTAAAGTTATATTTGTTATACAGTAAAACAAATTTGATGTTTTAAAACTCCAAACAAAAAGCCGAGTCTCTCGATTTGAGAGATTCGGCTTTTAAAACATCTGTATTATGTGAGTGCATCTTCAATTACATCTAAAAGATGGCACAATTCTAATTTGCTTTCGTTACATAGATTCACAAGGCTTTCAGCATTTTGTTTGTTCAAAAATATATCGGGGAATGAAGCGAAAATATGTCCGTTAAAATCTTTTGCAGAGATTCCGTAAGTTTTGTGCGTTAGTCCTTCTTCATCTGTAAAAACACCTTCTGCCAATGAATAAATCATATCTGTTTATCCTTTCCGACAATAACATCTATTGAGCAGTTGAAACAATCGGCTATGTTGGCTACTGTCTGCAAGGTCGGAATTACAGAACCGTTTTCTATGTTACTGACAGTTCTTGAAGATGTATCAATTATTTCGGCAAATGTTTCTTGAGACTTTTTCTCGGAAAGTCTGATTGCCTTTACTCGGTTTCCGATATCTTTCGCATCCAGCTTCATTGTTTCACCCTTCGTGATTTTATCATCAGACGATAAGAATTACCACGAAACGCATTTCCGATTTTATGGTTTTTATGCATATTTCATTGTTCTTTTCTTCTCATATTTTATAACAGAGTGAAGTTGCAATATTAATGCAATTATCTCTGTGTAAATATACAACGCACAACTATATAAAATCGGTACAAACTTTATTGTTTTTCAAAAAAGAACAGCTCCTTACATCACTGTAAAGAGCTGTTTTTACTGTTAGGTTTAAATTAGATTGTCCAATTTGGTGATGATTTTTCGATTTTGTCGCTTATTAGAGCGAGAATTAACAGCAATCCATCGTAATCATTCATAATACCATATTTGCGAGCTTCGTTTCCGCCAATGTATCCACTGTAGTTTTGGAAATATGCGTTTAAAGCTTCGTTATCATATACATCATTATCAAACAAAACGAAAAATTCACTACGGTACTTATTATAGATGTACTCAATAAGATTACCGTCATCAATTGCTTTTTCAACAGCTTCAATGCTTTCCTGTTTCCCGATAGAAACTAAATGCAAAACTTCAAGCTGAAAAAGTCCTATTCCTTTTAATGTTTTTGGATGTAACATAATTTACCTCCTGCCCTAATTAATAATAAATTTGTTTTAAGGATAAAACAAATTTGTACCCCTCAATTTGATAAAATGTTTGAGGAGTGTAAATTCAGATATCAATACTCAAAACAATTAAAACATAATTAACTTTCACGATACTTCTTTAAAACTTCTTCTGCTTCTTTGGCAACAGAAGTTCCACGCAAATCATTAATAATCTGTTTCAACAAGCCCATTGCGGTTAAAGGGTTGGTATATTTTCCATTCTTTATTTCTTCAAGAATATATTCCGCAGCTGCGGTATCTGTAAATCTATTGCTCATAATGCGTTCCTTTCTTATAAAAATAATTTTAAGATAGTTTGTTCCATTATAGGTAAATCCGTACGGTGCACCGCCCGCGGTGTATGCAAAGTTGATAACTTCATCACCTGTTTTCTGAGAAACAAGAGTGTCACCGATATAGAAATATTCCGTATCAAGTCCGTTGACTGTTCTCTTTATTCTTATGCCATTGTTGTCATATTTGAATGACATAGTAATTCCGTCGCTGGATAACGTTACAAGCTGACCGCCTATAATCCATAACATAGTATAACCGCGGTATTCCACAGGATTGCCGCAGGGGTCAACTAATGTTGATTGACCCCTTTGGCTGTTTTACTCTACATTAGAAAACAGAACAGTCCCTTATATTATCTTTTAATCGGCTAACAAGCTACCAAGATGGTTTGGTCTATTTTGAGGAATGTAATATGGTATGTTGTTTTTTATTGCCCAATTTTCGGCGTAGTTCAAAAGTTGAGTTTCTTCAACATCAGAATTTATTCTCGGAAAGATAACAAAATCGCCCGATGCAATAATTTCATCGTCTGTTTTATAACCAAAGTTCATCCCTATGTCGCTCGGATCCATAAATTTAAATTCTTTTTTATAAAACCAAAAATCAAATTCTTTCCATCCTCCGTTTCCGTCATCAACTTCTCCACCATAACCAAAAAGAATAGTGTCATTAAGATTCAACTTGCGTTCTGGATCATTCGGAGTATAATAAGGAATATTGTTTTCTTTGCACCATTTTTCAGCATTTTTAAAGAGTGTGTTGCGTTCATAACTCCAATAATCATCGCCAAAATCCTTATACTCTTCACAGTAAATTCTAAATGCAATATCATATCCCGAAAAATCATGGTGCTTATTGCTGTGTTCTATAATTTTTTGAATTTCACATTCTACCTCTTTGGGATAAAAGTTCTTAACAAACTCTTTTTTTAAGGCAACGGTATCTGTTTTGAAAACAGGAATAAAATATCCAGATGTTTTAATTTCAGAACAATCTTTATAACCAAATTCATCAATCAGTTTACTTGTGCAAAAGAACTGCATACTGCTTTTTTCGAGCCATGATAAAATTTCAAAATCATTTTCATCCTCGCTACACCACTCACCATAAAAAGCAGCCTCTATTAAATCTATTTTCATACATATGCCTCCATTAATAAATTGGTTTACCATACCAAATATGGAATGAATGAGTTGAGTCGTGGTAGTGTCCATAATATCCTACTCCATGAACTTCTGGAGCACCAGTATAGCCAAATACGACTGCTAATGCTTTAGCTGCGGTTTGACTATCAGCAAATATACCCCAATTTTCACCCTTGCTTTCTAAACTTCTTACTTTACCAGAAGCTTTTTTTATTTTAAATTTATATATTTTGGAAAGAGAGTTAGTTGCACCAGTAATTCCAAGAGCAGTTAAGGCTTGAGTAAATGTCATTTTAGAACCAGTTTTAGTTAAATCTCCTTTTGAGTTAATATATGCCAATTGATAAACCTTTTTTGTTGGAGCTTTTTTGACAGTTACATCAGCTAATGTCCTTGTTTTATTGTTTTGATAAACAGTATAACCAACTAACGCTGCTGTTCCAACCGCTGTAACTCCAAGTAAAACCCAACCAACAGCATTCCATGAATTTGCTGCGCCAACAGTTCCGGTTTTTACCAAAACACCTGCTACACCAGCAGTACCAACCGCTACGGCAGCTGAATAACCTTCATAGTCCTTATACATCACAGGGTTATTGTAGCAATAAGCATACATATTGGTGCCTTGTATAAGGTCATCGCCTGCAATGACATAAACATCTGCATTAATGAATCTGCAGATTTCGGGGTCATAGTATCTTGACTGGAGATAATAGAGCGATGTTTCTGTATCATAGTAATATCCACGATAACGCAAGGGGTTTTTAACACCAATCGTATCAGCCAACGAACCTGTAATTGATATCAGCTTACCCCATGAATCATAGGTGTATTCAACCACAACATTACCGTTGGAATCATATATTCCTATGATATCGCCCTGAATATTGGTGAGATAGAAATAGCTTGTTCCGTTATAGGTGAAGCCAAGAGGTGCGCCACCTGCCGTATAGGCGAAGTTGATAATTTCATTGCCCGTTTTTTGCGAAACAAGCGTTGTTCCAACATAGAAATATTCCGTTTCAACTCCGTTAACGGTTTTCTTTGTTCTTATGCCGTTATTGTCATACTTGAACGACATAGCAATTCCGTTACCCAACAGTTCCGAAAGTTGTCTGCCCTTTGCCCATTCCATTGCATAACCTCTGTAGCTTGTGGGGTTGCCGTTGGCATCATAGACGATGGAATCCGTTCCGTCATAAAGTGTTACACCGTTTTTGAAATTGCTGTCGGTATAAGCATAGTTGATTGTGTCAACGGATGTTCCCAAGGTCTCGGATGAGGTTAAGGCATATTCGGTTTTTGAAAGAATGTCTCCGCAACTATCATAACTGTAAATTACGGTTTTGTCAATGTAACCGTTATCTTCACGAACAAGTCTGTTCAGTCCGTCATAATAATATTTCACCTTCTGAACATCATTTTCGTAAATACGAGTTATATTACCGTTGGCATCATAGGTATAACTGAGTTCGGGCAGAAGGGCTGTGTTTCCGTCTGCAGTTGATTTAACAAAGCTTATGCTGTCAACGATACCCGTCTGATTGCCGTTCTTGGTAACATAAGAATAGTTGTTGAGCACTTTGTTTTGGGTGTTGGTGCTGTTATAAACACTTGATGTTTGAGTAACTCTGCCGAAATCATCTACCGTGTAGCTTTGAGAAGGTGTTCCGGGCATAGATAAAACATCAATTTTTGTTGGTGTTCCGTATTCATCATAACTATACTGAGTGTTAAGCACAGCCGAGTTGTTATCGGTGATTTTTATTCTTTCGGTTTCGTTTTTATCATTATAAGTGTATGTAACCATACGGTTATCATCGGATGTTATGCTTATCAATCTTCCTGCAAGGTCATATTGATAAGTCCACTCGGTATCGTTTTCACAGTCAACCAACTTTCCGAGAGCTCCGTTCTTGTTATAATAATATTTGAACGCAACAGCACCGTCATAGATTTCTTCGGATACTCTGTCTTTCTCATCATATACAATTTGCATTGAACCGCCGTTAGCATAAGTTGCTGTATCGAGCTTGCCCTCGCTGTCATATTCATTTGTGACAAGAGAAAGATTCTCATTAACAGCAATACTATCGGTTATTCCGTAATCATTGTATGTTATAGAATAATCAATATCGGAATTTGATATTCCCGAAAGTTTTCTGCCGAGGCTGTAGGTGAATTCGGTTTGAGGATTGCCGAGATTTTCATCGGGATTGGAGACAGAGGTCAACAAATTGCTGCGGGCGTTATAGGTGTATTCTGTTACATTGCCGTTGGGATCGGTAACTTTTGTTAAAAGGCCGTTCTTTATTGTTCCGCCGTAATCGTATTCATATTCTACAGTTTCGCCGGTAGGATCGGTAACACTCTTAATGAAATTATAATTATCATAATATGTATATGATGTAGTTGCACTTCTGCCCAAAGAATCGGTAACGGTAACACTTGTCGGAATGCCTTTGTTTCCCGTTTCGGGATATGTATAGGTAGTTGTAACATTACCGGTCTGAGCAAGAGATGTGAGGTTATGCTTGCTGTCATAGGAGTAAAGTGTTTCACTTGTTGTTTGACTGTTTGATATTGTTTTGATTTTTGAAACATCTTTATTGGAATTGTAAGTATATTCAACCGAGTTGCCGTTATCATCGGTCGCCTTCTTTATAGTTCCGTCACTGTTATATGAATAATATGCACCAAAAGCATCACGATAAACAAAAACATCATCAAACAATGCACTGTTAACTTCATACTCGTAGCAAAGAACAACTTCTATCTGAGAATAGTTTTGTTCGGCTTTCATTGTTCCGAGCACAGTTTGCCAAGTGTTAATAACTTCTTTGTTAAATGTTATAGCCTTTGACTGAACAATTTCCGTTCCTTGCTTCAGATATATACGCATTCCGTAAAATCTTTGCCCGTTGTTGCCTGAAGATGAACAGTTAGCCTTTGAACTTGAACCAAAGACCAAAACATCTCCTGTTCTGCCACTAATTTCCCGAGATTGACTCGCTGTAACAACCTGCTTGGGATTGCCGGTCATTTTTATGACTTCATCTGATGAGTCCGTAATGGCTGAAAAGTTGTTTTGCGGATTGCATGCCCAATAATTAGGATATCCCGATGTAACAAAATCAAAGGATGGGTTGTGTATAATGTTAAATCTGTTTGGTGTCTCTCCTTTTTCGGTCCACACACAGTCCAAATATACAGTTCCTAAACCTTCAAACAAACCAACTCTTATATGTAGCCTTGCTGTATTTTCAGGCACTGTAATGGTTGAGGTTAATATTTCCCATTTATTATCTGTAGAAGTTATTGCGGCACTTTGAGATTCGGCTAAAGTATTTCCGTTACTATCTACGGCAACCAATTTAAGAGCAACAGTACCGGCTGAAAGTTCATCAAGAATATTTACATATCCAGAAACTGTATATGTTTCGCCTGGAGTAGGAATTGTTTTATACTGAGAATAAATTGTTCCTGCTGTATTACTCATTCCTATTTTTAAAGAGTATATTGCATTGTTTAACCTTTCGGTACACATAGCACCGTAAATCTTATCGTTAGGACGATCATATTCAAGAGTCCATCCATTACTTCTTGCGGGATAAGAAGCGTTTGTTATATCTTCCGAAGATATAAATGAGTTTGAAGCGAAACTGAGAGTATTGTTCAGATTGCCTGATTGATTGTATCCTGCTGTTGATACGCTTTCTCCGTTAAGAGTTTTATTAACTGCTCTGCCTGAATTATCGAAGGCTATTACCAATTCGTCACCTGAATCATTTACAATTGAAGTATCGCCGGTACGATAATCAAATGACAAAGAATCGATCAATATATGGTCTAAATCACAAGTATGTGAAGACACTTTTGATGTTCGATAGATTGTTGCACCTGATACCGTCACGGCTTTATACTCAAACCGAATCTCGGACAAATCCATTTTAGTTACTTTATTAAGCAAACCGGCATCATTATACCAAAAAAACGTTTGATTGCCTTCAGGATATGTTATGCCAATTAATTGTCCTGTTGCCGCCGCATATGTAAACTGAATTTTTCTTCCGGCAGGGTCAGAAATTTGTTTTAATGTTTTGTTTGAATTGTATGTAAATGTTAAAGTTTTTCCTGCACCATCTGTTACACTAACAATTTGACTACCGCTGTAATTTATCTGAACAGTGTTTCCGTTAGGGTCAACGGTTTTTGCAAGATAGCCGTTTGAATAGAAATGTTTGCTGCTTCCGTCGTTAAAATTCATCACATATCTTGATGATGAAGAACTTTCGTTATAGTTAAGCAAAACTTGATCGTCAAATTCATAGACATATTGATTTGATGTTGATGTAGTCTTAAAGAAGTGAACTGTTCCGTCGGCATCAATGTACTTATAGGGATAGTTAGAAGCCTGATCACCTGAAACCGCCTCTATCTTTTCTAAAATGTTAAGTGAAAAACCACCGCCGAACTTCATGCTGAGATAAGAGCCAGAAGCATTTTTGCTTTCTGTAGAATAAACATGAGATATGCTGATAGGTGCAACAAGACCGTTTGTTGACATATCTTCATGAACATATGTTAATCAAGTCCATCGGAACATTATAGAATCCGCACACCGCCGCAAGATAGCTGTGTACGGTAGATGCACTGTACTTACCTTGCAGATAATCCGAGTAATCCTGAATGTACATAAAACATTCGTCGTGTGTTTTGCAGTTGTGGTGTTCGCGGCAATATTTGATATATGCATCAAGCCATTTACGATAGTTTTTCTGAGTACCAAAGCTTTTGGTCGATAAAAAAGCTTCTGTTTCATCGCGCAGTTGTCTTGTGATGCTTTTGCCTCTGACTTTGTTTTGCTTAATTGCATTAATCAGTCCTTTCTGAATACTTTAATTAACAACAAGCCATAAGGTTTTGAAAGGAATCTTTTCGCCCTGACCGCGTTAAAAATTCTTGAAATAACCTCGTATTTCTGCAAATTTTCGCCTTGTCGAGACAAAAATCTTCTCTTTCGAAACTGCTTCGCATCTGAAATACAAAAGGTTGCGTTCAGTCGGGCATTTATTCGATGCAGGCATACGAGCGTATGACAAAGAGAAAAATGTCCGAATGTGCGTGAAATTTTGTATTTCAGACTTATGTGTTGCTGTTAATTAAAGTATTGTTATTGAAACTTTTTTCTGTTGGTGTTTCTGCCAACCCGTTTGTTAAATCAATGGCGATGTCTCAATTTCCATACAGAAAATACATTCTGCCGCCGAGAAAAGGCCGGTTAAACAGGTTGCCGTCCTGTTCACACCAAAGTTTCTGAGCAAGAAATTCTTTCTCTTTTCGCTCAAAAAACTCCTGTTAGGTGGTTATCACGTAAAAATCACGATATTTTCGTGATAACCCCTAACGAAACAGACCGATAAAAACGGTCTGTTGTGACGCTGCGTTGTTTATTGCTCTTGTTCATCAGATGCAACTTTTCATCAACAAACAAACGCCGCATCACACTTCATCAGCCAAAAAATTTGGCAGATGACAAGGGGCTGCGATTTTGCTTTTCAGACATCATCCTTTCAAAAAATGTCTGCAGCATAACATCAACAAATTTATCTCCGTTCACCTGTTAATGCACCCGCTGCGGTTTAAATGCTTGCTTTTTTCGTGCATCGGAGCATACACGACCACAGGCTGATTTGCCTGATGGAATTTCTCCTGTTGACTGTGTTATTCAATGGAAGTATGTAATTCAGGCAAGGTGTCCTGCTAATAGCCACAAAATTAAACTCCCGAAATGTGAGGCAAATCACACTCCGGGAGTTGTTTTTTATTAAGTTTTATACCTTGCTCAAAATATATTTACCAATTTCTTTTCTTGATGCTGCGGATAAATCAAGTATGTACGTATATTCCTTTAACCTTTCAATATTACGCTTCGGATGATTGAGATATCTTTCGGAGATATCCTCTAATGAAAAATCATCACCAAGCTTCTTTTTCAGCTTGTTTCTGCGGCTGAAGCAATCGCAGATTGTTCTTTCGAGGTTATAGCCGTTAACGCCCAAATCTTTTATTTTTATCTTGCCTGTTTTAAGCAGGCGTTCATCTTCTATGTAATAGACGGAGATAGAGATGCCGTCTATTTCTTTTCTCTTGTGATGCGACAAGCTTCTCGGAACAGCGAGAGTATATGAATCAGGTCTTTTATCAATCAGCTTATACATATATAACATAGTTGCTTCGGCAAAAACTCCGTTGGGTATTTTATTGGCGATAAGCCGCATTTTGTGAGACTTGTCGGTTTTGCTTTTTTTATATACTCCACGGGCGTATCTTACGAGAACACCTGCACGGCAAAGGCTTGTCAGTTCCCGAACATCCTTTATACCCGCTTTATACAATTCCTGTGTAGTGGCAAAGCCTTTTGAAAAATCGGCCTTTTCAAGCACACCTTCAAGTCTTTTTATATCCGATTCGCCCATATTCTCACTCTTTCAATTAGAATCGTTTCTTTAAATTTTCTATATTTTTAATGTAAACTATAAAGCTTTGATAGATAAACTCATTAGACCAACCTCCGCTTGTTTAATGTTTATAATATACGCTACTCACAAAAACTTTACAAGACAAAATCGCAATAATTTGCGATTTTGTCTTGTAATTGTAGTATTAATACGCTTTGTGCGCTTTCACCGGCCATGAAGCCGAATCTTTGTACATTTCACGCGTTGACGTTACCCGTTGACTCCTGGTACAATTATTCTGCAGAGGAAATATATCTTCTGTAATAAATTTTGGGAGTTGATTGATTTGTTTAGCCTTTTTAAATATGCCAAAATCATCCTTTGTTTGAAAAGGGGGAATGATAATGCCCGGCTTTATTGAAGAGTTTTATTATGGCAACATTGAACCGCAGGAAACCAATAAGGAATTCAAAGCGGTGTTAAAGAAAAAGCTCGACAGTTTGACTGAAACCGAAAAGGAACTCTCTGAAAAAATACCGAATGAGGAACAAGAGTTGTTAGCGAGATACATTGAAAAGAATCTTGATTTTTTAACAACAAGTGTGGTCGATTCATTTGTAAAAGGTTTTAGATTTGGTGCAAAATTCACATCAGATACATTTAAATAACAAAAACATTTAATTTTTATGTACGTATTTTGTTCACGTAATGTTTCAAAAAACTTAGGCAACCCGCGACGTGGTTGTAACGTTCATATGGTATTATCCGTTTGTAAGGCACAGAAGTGTCAAATTTTAGTTAGGAGTGATGCATTTGAAAAATCATCTTCAAGAAATTATTGCCGAAAACATTTCAAAGAAATATGGATTTGAGAAAGAAAAAATCCTGTGTTTCTTCGACAAGAATCCGTATGTCAACTGCATTTTCCCCTATGCCGTAATGACGGCAATCCAAAAAAGCCTTGGTGCATCATCTTTGAGCGATATTCTCACCGAGTATGAACGCGATTACTATTTACTCGATGATGAACTTGAACCCGTGGCACTTCGCAAGAATGAGTTTGTTATCAGGGACAGCAGCTTTGCTAATCACGGAATTGAAGAGGGTTATATAATCAAATATGATCCTGATGAAGTTTATTTTGGTGATTATCAGGCAATTGAACTGGACGGAGTTATTATTCCGGCTTTTGTTACAAACGAAAGAGACGGAAAGTGCGAACTGTATTTTGAGGATGACGCATATCAATCTGTAACAGTTTTTACAGATAAAATCAGATTTCTCGGCAAACTTGTCGGATATCGTAATCCCGATGAATTCTATTTTCGTGATTTTATTGAGGACGAATACGAAGATGAAGATTACGACGAAATCGAGTATTAAACAACAAGCCCGCAGGCAAAAACCTGCGGGCTTGTGTTTTGTGTAGTTGTTATTCTGAGCTAAAACAAGCTATCGATTTTGTAAAAAACATAGAAATTGATATTTCTACAAAAATTTTTGCGTATCATTTTGCAAAAACCGTCATATATAGTTTATATCAAATCGTTATTTATGATATCGTCATATGTTTCCCTTTTGACTATAATCTTCTTTTCCTCACCTCTTATTGCAACAATAGGCGGGCGAGGATTTCTGTTATAATTGCTCGCCATAGAATAGTTATAAGCACCCGTTGCAAGAACAGCAAGCGTATCTCCCACTTTGATTTCGGGCATAAGTATGTTTTCCTGAATCAAATCTCCCGATTCACAGCACTTACCTGCAACCGTAACGGGAGCCACCGGCTTTGCTGCAGCATTGTTTGCCAAAACAACGGAATATTTTGACCCATAAAGAATGTATCGCGGGTTATCTCCCATTCCGCCGTCAACCGACACATAAGTTCTCACATTCTCGATTTCTTTTATACTGCCGACGGTATACAATGTTATTCCGGCAGGAGCAACAATGGAGCGACCGGGTTCAAAGACCAGAAAAGGGAGTTCAACATTCTTTTCCATTGCAAGTGATTTTACGGTTTCCGCGACTTTACCGATATATTCCGAAGGAGTAAGTGGGTCATCGTCAGATGTATATTCTATACCAAACCCGCCGCCGAGATTAAGAATATTAACCTTCAGGGAAAGTTTATCTTGTAATTCAACAATAAAATTCATCATTACGCTTGCGGCTTCACAGAAGGGTTCAACATCAAATATCTGCGAGCCGATATGACAATGAACACCATCAACTTTAATGTTGCTGAGAGTAGTTGCATATTCATAAATTTTGAAAGCTTCTCCGTTTTCAAGAGCTACACCGAATTTTGAATCAATCTGCCCCGTTTTTATAAAATCATGGGTATGGGCATCAATACCGGGCTTTATTCTGAACAGTATCTTTTGAACGAAATTTTTCTCTCTTGCAATTTCATTAAT